>CAMWHH010000029.1 GCA_947174035.1 uncultured Mycoplasma sp.
TCATGGCAGTGTTCTTACTTGTGTGATCGGTTTTCTGCCAATGTCAGTCTGGTGAAGAAAACATGTCAATTAACTGTGGAAACAGGAACATACCATCACCCTGGCACATGGGCTAGTGGACTGGATCATCCATGGAAATACCATCTCCAGTGATTATGTTAAAAGCCAACTTGATGTTGAGTGTCATTGATTATTTGTCCCTCAGTTAAATTTTCTTCTGAATTTCTTTCTAGTATAGAAAGTGAGGTAATAAATTAAAGTCAAATAAATCACAAATTCTAATTCCTAATTTTAAAACTTTATCAGAACTGCAAGAACTAACACCTTTATAAACTATTTCATTTTTTTCTTCACCATTTAATTCACCTAAAAGTTTGTCCATCTCAATATGAAAGTTAAAAATTATATGGGATTTATCTGAAATATATAAATTATTAGTTAAAACTTGATTATTATTTAAAATATTTAATTCTTCTAATAAAACATTTGGATTTATAAAAACACCTTGTGATAAAACTATTCTATTTCTTGGGTTAAAAATAGCAGATGGAATAAGATTTAATTTAAATAGTTTATTATTAAAATTAAACAATCGATTTGCATTACCACAACCTTGATACCTAACCACATAATCATACTGATTTGATAAAAGATCTATGAATTTTTCTTTTTTTTCTTCACCAAATTGTGATCCTATAACTAACAATAAATTTTCACTCATAAATAAAATTCCCTTATTTTAAAAACGACACCAACAATAATAATTTTACAAATTTTATAATTAATAGATTATTAATTTGTTAAAAAAACAAAAAAGGCTATTAACCTTTTTTGTTTTTTTAACGCTCAGCTTTGTTGAAATGTTTTCCAGCGCTTTTTGGACCAAGAGAAAATCTTCCAAAAATCACCATAACAACAAGAGCACAGATAAATGGAATTGTTTTCAATAAATATCCATCTTCTACACTTACGCCCAATACATTTTGAACATATACATAAAGCAAAGCAAATAGTCCACTAATAATTACAACTGGTGTTATTTTTCAAGAACTAATAATTAAAATTCCCAAAGCTATATATCCTAAACCATTTACATCACCAGTAAATGAACTTGTTGATGTGTTGTATGCAAATAAACACCCTGCAAAAGAAGCAATTGCACCAACAATCAAAATACCAACTCATTTATATTTATTAACATTAATTCCTTGTGCGTCTGCTGCATTTGGATTTTCGCCAATTGATCTGTATCTTAATCCAAATTTTGAGTATTTCATAAATACAAAAATACCAACAATTATTAGAATCGCAATTAAAAAGCAAATTAATGCTTCTGCATGAAATAATGAATTACTTTGAATTGCAGTATATTGATACTGACTTTTTAAAGTAGATTGATTGAAAATGTTTGATACATTGTCACTAATCAATAATCCAATTCCTGGTGCTAATAAATTAATTCCAGTTCCACCAATAACATGATCACATTTTAATTTAATAACAGCAAAGCCAAACAAAGCTCCAATTCCTACCCCTAAAATTGATGAAATTATCATCGATAATAAAAATGTCATTGAAAATGAAAAGTCTGCTGGATCTTCTCCCATTGCACTAAAAAATACATTAGAGAAAATCATAAAGAATAATGCTCCAAAAATCATCATTCCATTAATTGCAATGTTAACTATTCCAACTCTTTCAGATAAATAACCACTCAAAGCAGCTAACATGACAGCTGGTGCAATTAATAATCAACTTGTAAAGTGACTTAAATCCATATTAATTACCTCCTGCTTTTAAATCATTCTTTTTGCTAGCAATCAAAGAGTTAATTTGAATAACTTTTTTTGAAGTTGCTTCAATTTCATTAGAACTAAAGTTTGCTTCATTAGCTCATACAACTATTTTATTTTTTAATCTTTTTCATTCTTGTGAAATAAAGAAATATTTACTGCTATTCAAATTTAAAGTATAAACACTTTCATAATAGTCTATTGCTGTAAAAACACAATTCTTTTTAAATGTTTTTGAAATCTCATTACGTTTTTCTAAATAGTTTGTTTTTAATTCTTTTTTTGCTAACTTAATTTTTTTATCAAACATTTTTTTGAAAAACCAAGCAATTTTAAAATAAACCACTAAAAGCATTTTTTTAAATCAAGGGTTGCCTTCGTTAATTTTTGTTTGTAAAAAGATTTGTTCTTCTTCTTTGTAAAGTTTACTAATTGAAAAAGAATAATTTTCAGATATTTCAAAAATGTTGTTTTCAAAATCCATATAAGTTGCTTTATTACATTTACCAAGTTTTGCACTCATAATTCATCTTCATGGTTTGAAATAAATTAATAATGTATAGATTGCAACAATATACATAATAATACCCATGATTAATTGGATTGTATTTGTTGCTAACCCTGCAGGACCAGAACCTGCATCTGGGAATGTAAACACAAAAGAAACTAATAGTATCCCAATTGGATTATTTAATGCAATTAAACCAATTGCAATTCCATCAAACCCTTGTGAAGGTACTGATGATAAAGCAGTTCCACCTTCTGCTTGAAAAGTTAATTTTGGTGACATTTGTGCAGTATACACAATTACTGCTAATACTCCTGCTAATACTCCTGAAATTAAAAATGAAGAAAGTTGAAGCATATTTTTGTTGTAACCAAAATTATTAGCTGCTGTTAAACTATGACCAACAGTTTTTAACTTGTGACCATATACTGTATATTTCAATAAAACTCAAACAACTACTATACAAATTAAAGTAATTCCTATTGAAAAACCTCATCCATAGTATTGTCCTTCTTGTGTGAAAGTAAATGAAGAATCTAGGGTTTTAGAAATAAACTGACCATTACCAAAAGCAACATCATCCAAAAATAAATAAGATCCATCTGCTGCTTTTGATTGCATTAAAATTGCACCAACAATATATAAAACTATTCAATTTAATAAAATTCCACTAACAACTTCATTAACCTTACAATAAATTTTTAACAAACCTGTAACCAAAGAAACAAAAGTTGCACCTAAAATCGAAAGGATGATTGTAACAACTCACCCCCCCGCCAATTGTTGAGTTGGTAAACTTAAAATCACAAAGAATGCTAAACTACCACCTGCTAACATTTGACCTGAAATACCAATATTAAATATTCCAACTTTCATACAGAAACTGAAAGCTAAAGCAGCAACTATGTAAGTACACATTTGGACAGCAAAATTTTGTGAATATTGAACATCTTCAAAAACTGCTACAAACATGTAAAAGAATGCTTCTGGTCTAGTTCCTGTTGCAGTAATAATAATAAATGACAATAATAAAGCAACAATAATTGCTACAACAACTGACAAAATATTTCTTCTTGTAGTTTTCTGTTTTGTTTGATAAACAATTTTGTCAAAATTAGTACTATGATTAAAATAAAACTTTTTTAAACTGTTCATAACTACATCCTTTCTCCTGCTAACAGATTACCAATATTTTGTCTTGTCATTTTCTTTCTGTCTCCAGAATCAATAATTTTATTTCTGCTAATAACTGCAATAGTATCTGCTAATGCTAAAATTTCATCCAATTCATAAGAAATTAATAAAATAGCATTGCCTCTTTCTTTTTCTTTAATAATTTGAGAATGAATAAACTGAATCGCACCTATGTCTAATCCTCTTGTTGGTTGAACTAAGACAATTAGTTTATGGTTTTTTTCCATTTCTCTACCTATAATAACTTTTTGCTGGTTACCACCTGATAATGATTTAGCTAAAGCAGTTCCATTTGCTGAACCTCTAACATCATATTTATCAATAATCTTATTTGCATATTCAGCAATTTTATATTCTGTTAAAAATCCACCAGTAGTAAAATTGTATGATTGACAGAAAATATATTTTTCTATGTTTTCATTAATAGTAATTTTTTGTTTTTTAGTAATGATATTTTCAACTGTATTTAGTCTGACATTGGCTTCTAAATCCAATCCATGTTTATGTCTGTCTTCTGGGACATGACTTATTCCAGCATTAATTCTTTGCTTAACATTTCAATGTGATATGTCAATTTTCTTATTAAGGTTAATTTTTATTTTGTTAGATTTTGAACTTAATTCATTATTATTTTTTGCTTCAAAATATATTTCATTACCCATGTATAAAAGTGAGTTTGGATTTGCCTTTTTTAAACCCGAAATAAACTCAGCAATGTCTGATTGTCCATTTCCTTCAACCCCAGCAATTGCATATATTTCACCAGCGTGAATTTTAAAACTAATTGATGATTTTTTATTGGAGTTTGTAACATCTGTTTCTTTATAAGGATTAACTTCATTCATATTTCTCATAAAAATCTTTTTGATAAATCAAATAAGCATTTTAAATCAGTTAGTGACTTTTTTTAGCACAAGTTTTTGAGCAGCAAATGGAGTATAACTTAAATCTAGTTCATTCACTTCTAAAACTACATCTTTTCTTTCACAACCAGAATTATTAACACTTGTTACAACTTTTCTACCAACCATTAGTTCAGCCATTTTTTCAACACTAGTTTTTGTTACATCGATCGTTTCAACATAAGCACCTTTTCTAATTACTGTTGCTTCACTTGCAACAGCTTTAATTTCATGAAGTTTGTGGCTAATAATGATAATAGTTTTTCCATCTTTTTTAAATTGGTTAACAATATCTAAAAATTGTTCAATTTCTTTATCAGATAAAACAGCTGTAGGTTCGTCAAAAATAATAATATTTGAATCTCTAAATAATACTTTTAAAATTTCAACTTTTTGCTGTTGACCAACAGTTAATTGAGAAATTTTTTGATTTACATCCAAATTAAAATTATATTTTTTAATTAATTCAACAATTCTTTTCTTATCTTTTCCTTTATTTAAAAAACCAATTTTATTTGAACTTTCAGATCCTAAAATAACATTTTCTAAAACTGTAAAATTATCAACTAATTTAAAGTGTTGGTGAACCATTCCAATTTTATAAGCACTTGCATCTTTTGAAGATTTAAAATTAACTTTTTCATTATTAATTCACACTTCTCCAATATCTGGTTCATACATTCCAAATAAAATCGACATTAGTGTTGATTTACCAGCACCATTTTCTCCAATGATTGCATGAACTGTGTTAGGTTTAACAAATAAATTAATTCCAACATTAGCTTTAATAGCACCATTTAAAAATGATTTATGGATATTAACCATTTTTAAAATATAATTGTTGCTATCATCTAATTTAACTGTAAAATTTTTGTTTTCTTCAGTTTTTTTACTTGTTTCAAATCTACTATCAATAACATCTTTGTTAATTTTTTTTGCAGTTTTAGAAGAAGATTTTTTTACACTGCTTTTTTCATTTTTTGGCATATTAAAACTCCTTAATTCTTCTTATAAAACATATCTTGTTTAGTTAAATTTATTTTTGTTGGCACTTGACCACCAACTCATGCAGGTTCATTAGAAGCAACAGTGTAATATGAAGTAGGTCAAGCAGTTGGCTCAGAAGTTATTTCATGCAAGCAACTTGAAAGTTTGATAAGTAAAAAATTATTTCTTCCATCACTATTGTTATGAATTCATCAACTTCCATTACCATCTCAACCATTTAAACCTTTTTCATTATTGCTTGATGTTCCAGTTTGTCCAATTTGAACTGAATTAATAGTTGCTGGAGTTTTTACATAACCTTGTAACAATTTTGCATATGAAGAAATTACTGAATCTGTTGCAACTAATTCTTTAGCATGGTATTTATCATTGCTTAAAATGTCATTTAAAGTAACAGAATCTTTATTTAAATCTGTATTTGATCAATCCGAACTCAATGTTTTAGGGTTTTCAGAAGTAGCATCATTTGGTTTGTTACTGTCATTTAGTCAAAAGAATGGATCAATCACATATTTTAAACCAGCATCAGATACACCAACTGAACCATTGTTTAAAGTTCCAACATTATTTCAACCTAAACCATATCAAGTATCACTGCCTTTATCTGTACTACTATTAACTTTCATACCAGTTGCATCTCATCCATATGAACTATTATCATTTTGACCATTAACAATCGATTGAAGAATTGAATTTGTAGAATGAGTAATGTTTTTAACAGATGAAAATTGTAAAACTTGGCCATTACCTACATCTTTCCCTAATCCATCCAAACGAGTTTTACTTAAAGATGGGTCATTTTCTTGTGCAGTATCTACTCCAATCACTACTGTTTTAGCTTGACCATCAGCATTCATATTACTAGCAATTTGATTTACTGTTAAAGTAGTTTGTGGACCAGCAATCGGAAAAATTACATTTGCACCATTTGATCGCATAGATTTAGTTATTTGTTCAACTTTAGGTTCTGTTGCAGAAAAGCTTCCTGAAACAAAATTTCCAATATCTCATGCTTCACTTTCATTTTTAGAAACATTTGGTGTAACTCAATAAATTAATTCAGTATCTTTAATTAATGGATGCAAGACTGTATTTCAATAATGAATTCCTAATCTAAACCCACTCATATAACTTAAAGTACTATCTAGTGCTAAACCAACATATGAACTAACACCAAGTTTTCCATTACTACTTTCTTTAAAATAATCTTTATTCACATTTAAAAAGACTGCAGTTGCAATCCCTGCTAAAAAAGAACCATCATCAGCTCTAAATGAAACACTTGCTACATTATTAGGATTTGATTTATAACCACCATAATCATTTGCCATTGCTCCATCTACAAAAACAAATCCAGTATCTTCAAAAAAGTTTTTTCATTCTTCATATTGTTTAGAATCTGAAGTCATTTTTTGTAGTGCATCTTGCTGATTATAACCAGTTGCTACAATCAGTTTTGAACCATTAGTTACAGCATATTTGTATGATGTCAATCTAGAATCATCATCATCACCTGGTCTTTTTCATAAACCATTATTTTCTCTAACAAGTTTTGCATCTGGCAGTTCACTTCCAGTTGCATATTTTAAAAAGTCCCTAATTCCATCATAAGCACTTTCACTAAAAGACTTGTCAGCTAATGTTGAAGTATTGTCAGAAACAATTAGTTGAACAGAAGATTCATATGTTAAATATGATGAACATGATGAAACAAAGACAGCAGAAAAACAAGTTGCTGCAACTAAAGTACCAACTTTATACCAACTCTTTTTATTTATTCTCCCCATATTTTGCCCGTTTTTATTTTTCTTTTTTCTACTTTATTTTACAAAGAGAATGAATAAAAAAATATATAAAAAAATAAATTTTTTTAATGGAAAAATCATAGAAAAAAGCAATATAATTATTATTTACTTACTAAAAATATTTTTGTTATGATAATCCCAAAATTTATTTTGAAAAGTAGAACTGTCAAATTTATTAATTGTGATATTT
>CAMWHH010000030.1 GCA_947174035.1 uncultured Mycoplasma sp.
GTTTTTTAGAGTGTAAAAAATATGAATAATAGAATATTTAGTGAGAATATACTCATTTTATATTCTTATAAAAAATAAATTTAAGGAGGAAAAATGACTGATCAAGATTTGGTGAAATTAGGTTTAGATCCAAATAATATGAAACACTTTGAATTTTCTCCACTTAATTGAGTTGTTATTGCTCTTTATTTGGGAGGGATTCTTGTAATGGGTTTGTTTTTTCAATTTCAAAGAAAAAAACACAATCTCCAATCAAGTTCTCAAGAGTATTTCAAAGCTAGTGGATCTGTTCCTGGGTGAGCGGTAGGATTAAGTGTCTTTGCAACATCATTATCTGCAATTACTTTTATTTCGGTTCCAGAAACTACTTTTACATCTGACTGAGCTGTAGTAATTGGTGCAATGATTATTCCTTGTTGTGCTCCTTTTATAATTAGATATATAATACCTTTTTATAGACAATTACAATCAAGCACAGCATATGGTTACTTAGAAAAAAGATACAATCACGCTTGCCAAATGCTTGTAAGTATTTTTTATATTTTTTATCACACTATCAGAGTTGGTGTGGTTACTTATTTACCAACTATTGTTATAAGTTCTGTTTTACCAGAAGCTAATCCTTATTTAATCGCCTTCATAATTGCTGCAATTGCTGTATTTAGTGCAGTTTGAGGTGGTACAAAAGGGGTTATTTGAGCTGACGTTGTACAAGCTATATTTTTAACAGCTGGTATTTTAGTACTTTGTTTTTTTGGAATGGGAATCATTGGTGGTATTCCAAATGCTGAGAATTCAAATGTTAATGGAATAAATGCTGGGGAAAATAGTTTTGCTACAACAGCAAATTTTGCTTTTGATTCAGGAAAATATTTTGCTGCGAATAAATGAGTGATATCTTTTAGTCAAGTTGGTATTCCACTTATTTTAATGACATACTTAGTTAGTGTTTTATACTCAATGGTTTGTGGACATGACATTGTTCAAAGATATCAATCATCAAAAAGATTATCTGAAACTAAAAAAGCAATCTACTTAAACTCTTGTATGTTTTTATTATCTTTCTTCTTGTTCTATGGTTTTGGAACAATTATTTATCAAATATTCACTTCACCTTATTCATTAGGTTCTGCTAGTGGATTTGGGGTCGCCTATTTCCCTGATGCGAATAATATGCCAATATTACCAAATACGGCTGAAGGTGTTGCACAATTACCTTTTACAAAAGATGGATGAACTAGTCCACAAGGTATAATTTCTAACTTTGATAACTTTGAGAGTGTTAACAATGAATTCATTAGTCAAATAAAAATTAATGGTCATAGCTATGGATTAATTAAAACTACAGCAACAGTACCATACTTTATGGTTACAACTTTACCGATTGGTGTAAGTGGTATAGTTATTGCTGCTGTAATGGCTGCTGCACAAGGTACAAATGGTGCTGGAATGACATCAGGAGCTGAAGTTTTTGTTAAAGATATTTTATTACCTCACAAACCAAACCTTTCTGAAAAATCACAAGTTGTATGAGGAAAAATCGTTTCTTTATCTATGGGAATTATAGGATATGGTTTTACAGCTATTTTAATTGCTGGTCAAGTAAATCAAGTATATATATTCTTTAACTCTTTACAAGGTAGTTTTGGTGCACCAGTGTTAGCTGCATTCTTAATGGGTATGTTTGGAACATACATCAAGAAAAACTCAATGACATGAGCACTTTATTTAGGACATGTTTTTGCAATCGTCATATTTATTTTTGGTGATGGTACAATTGCTAAATGAATAGGTTGAAATAACGATACATCATATTATAGTAGTCAATGAGATGGACCATTTACTTTTGCATTTGTGGTGCTCTTTGCATGGATTTATCAATTCTTTGAAAATCTATACAAATACAAAAATGGATTCTTTGTCGACAAAAAAGTTATTGAACAATTTGAAAATTATTCATGAGCATATATGTCAAAAGAAAGTTATTTAATTTCAGAAGTTGAATGATCTGTAAGTATGGATGAAAAAGCATATGCAAAATATGTTAAATCCCATTATGCAGATAAAAAGAATAGTAAAGATCCTTTAGAACTTGAAAAACATTTATCTTCTTATAAAGAATTCTTACAATTGACAAGTTATGAGAGATATGTAATGAATAGATCAAGCTGTAATAAATGAAGAACTTTAATTTTCAAAAAACCAATTCTTGAAGAAAATGAGTTTAAAAAATATCGTCTTGATTATTTAACACGTGAATTAAACCGTGGAAATATTAGTCAAGAATATATGAAGGTATTTAAATAAAATGAAACAAAAAACTAAGAAAAATTTAGAAAAAATAACATCAAATAATTATTACAGCGATAATGAAAAAATTTTAAGAAAAATTGGAACAAATATCTTTTTTTACTGTGGATTTTTTCTGTCTGGTTTTATTCTAATTATTGTTGCAGCAATCTTGCTACACAAAGGATATTCTTATCCAGAAGGTGATTTTAGAAATTTTGCTACAGCAAGTTCTGCATTAGTACTATCAAATGCATCTATTTCATTATTTGTGGTTGGAGCTTTATTTATAGTTTTTCCAATCATCATTAACCTTTATGTTATAGATAAAATTGAAAAAGTAGAAATGCTTAAAAATAATGTCTCTAAAAATGTTTATTATTTATTAGTTATGGGAATCATTTTTCAAATAACAACATTTATTGGAATGATTTTGCTTTACAAAGAATTAAAAAGAATTTACATTGAAAGATTGCATAGTAGTGATGTAAATGAACAATCTTCAAAAAAAGAAAAATAAAAATTTCATACAATAATAATTTTTTTAATAAAATTCAAAATAAATAGGTAATTTATCTTTTAAGTTACCTATTTTTTTACAGTTAATTTAAATAAAAATATTTTTGCTAAAAAAGTTATAAATATTAAAATTTTTTGTTATTTTTTAGTTAGATTATATTTAATTGTTTTTGTTAAGTAAGGGTAAAATGAAAGAAAGAAAATTTGAAATTTTTGAAATATCAAAATATGAAAATTTAAAAGAAATGGAAAAAGAATTGCTGGGTTTTATAAATGAAAACCCATATGCACTTTTGGACAATGATATTATTACTGCTTCTAAAATTCTTTATTCTAGTAAATCAAATATATCTAGACTTTCAAAAAAAATAGGTTTTAAGCATTTAATTGATATGAAGCTTTATATGCAAGCAACAATAGCTTTACATGAACTTTATGATGTTAAAAAAGAAAACGATACAGAAAGTCGCATAAGCAATTTAAAAGCATATAATATTTATGCAATTAATGAAACATTAACAAATATTGAAATCAAAACAATTAAAGATATTGCTAAAGATATAAAGTTATCTAACCGAGTTTTTTGTTTTGGAATTGGAAGCTCCTTTTTGCCAGCATACGAACTATCATCTAATTTAATGAAACTTGGAATTAATTGTACATCAACAACAGATATTCATAATTTACTGTTGGCTTTATCTCACTCTAAGTGAAAAGATTTTTTAATTATATTTTCTAAATCAGGCAAAGGAAAAGAAATTACATTTTTATTAAAAGTTTGTGAAAATTTAAAAATTGATGTAGCAATTATCACAACAAACCAAGAAAATCTAAAAGTAAAATATAAGATTTTAATGTCTGATTTAGATAAGCACAAAAGAATTATTGCAACATCATCAAAAATTTGCATGTTAGCAATTTGTGATGTGATTTACTATGAACTTTATTCAGCAGATGAATATGCTGATAAAAGTTTGAGCATTGGAATTGACTTATTAGAGTGATGAAAAAGATTTTCATCTGATTAAAATTAAACAAAATAACAAATTGAGAATATTTCCCAATTTGTTATTTTTTTCTATTATAGTTTTTGTTTTAGTCCTTTAAAAAATAAAATTAATATATGTGTAGGGAGAAAAATTTAAAAAAAATTAAAGGTAATTTAATTGTTTCATGTCAAGCGGTTGGCAATGAACCATTAAATAATCCAATTGCAATTCAGTTAGTAGCAAAAGCATGTTTAGAAGGTGGTGCAAAGGTATTGCGATTAAGCCAATATGATCATATTAAATCAATAAAATCTATTAGTGGTAACACACCAATAATTGGGTTAATAAAGCGTGAATTTAAAAATAGTGAAGTTATTATTACACCATCAATTGAAGATGTTAAAAAATTGATTGATTTAGAAGTTGATTGTATTGCGATGGATGCAACTTTAAGAAAAAGACCAAAAGAAACTTTACAAGAATTAGTTAATTATTGTAAAGAAAATGCACCAAACATTTTATTAATGGCGGATTGTTCTAATCTGGAAGATATAGAAAATGCAGAAAAATTGGGCTTTGATTTAATTGGAACAACTTTAAGAGGTTACACAAAACAAACTTTAGGTAAATCAAATATAGAAAATAATTATGCATTTATTAAAGAAGTTATGAAAAAAATTAAAGTACCACTGATAGCAGAAGGAGGAATTTGAGAACCTTATCAAGTAAAAGATTTATTAGATATAGGTTGCTTTGCGGTTGTGGTTGGAAGTGCAATAACTAGACCAAAAGAAATAACAAAATATTTTTTAAATGGAATTAATCACAAAAAATAAGATTAGTTTTAAAATTATTTTTTATTTTGATTTTTATATAACAAAAAATAAAATATGTAGGTGAAAAAAATGAAATTTGAAAAATTAGAAAAATTACCAAATGATGGTTTTTATACAGCAGCTTCTTTATATGGAGTTATTAAAAATAAAATATTAATTGGTGGAGGTAGTGGATTTACA
Organism: uncultured Mycoplasma sp.; assembly: GCA_947174035.1. Taxonomy (GTDB): domain Bacteria; phylum Bacillota_I; class Bacilli_A; order Mycoplasmatales; family Mycoplasmoidaceae; genus Malacoplasma. Next base: position 4,814 of record CAMWHH010000030.1, read on the forward strand.
GTTCCATTAGCAGAAGGGGGTGCAAAACACCTAAGCAATTCCATCAGATTAGTTGAAAATTCAGAAAAAAATTGAATTATAAAAAATGAAGTAAAGGTTATGCACAAAAATTTAGAATACAAGTTTTGTAATGGTTTTAGTGCATTAATAAATGACTGTATTTACTATTTTGGTGGATTAAAAATAGAAGGTAATGGACAAATACAAGATTCAAGTGATATATTAAAAGTTTGAATAAAAGACGGAAAAATTGAATACAAATTATATGAAAACATTTTGCCTTATAAAGGTGAAGTGACAGGTACAACTTATGTTGATAATAAAGTTTTTATTATTTGTAAAAACGAATGTTTTTTAACAAAAATAACTATTGGTTCTAATGATAATTTTGAAACAAAAAAATTAGAAACAAAAGATTTAATAGTAAATGGAGGTATTCCTTGCTTTACTAATGGATTAATTTATATAATTGGTGGATATATTCCTTTTGCAAAGGATGATAAAAACTCAAATAAATTTTTAGAAAATCAGTTAATAAAATTTGATGGTAATTCTTTTGTAAAAGAAGAAATAAAAAACATTGAAAAAGATCCTTGTGTTTTTTTAGGAGGATCAGTACTGGCTGTTGGCAACAAAATCTTGATAGTTGGTGGTGTTAATAAAAAATGTTTTCAAGAAGCTATTCACAATTTATCAACTTTAAAAGACAATGAATTAGCAAATTATAAAAAAACATATTTCAACAATTCAGTTGAATGATTTAACTTTAATAAAAAATTACTTTCTTTAGATTTAGAAACTAAAAAACTTCATGATATAGGAGAGTTTGATGTAGGGTTTGCAGGTAATCCATCTTTTATAAAGATTGGTAATAAATACTTCATTTTAACATCAGAAATAAAAGCAGGTGTTAGATTAGAAAATCCTATTAAATTTCAGTTGTAGATTATGTATTTAGATTTTTGTAATGAAAAAATTTATTATAGCTATGAAAACAATACAAAACCTGTTGTTGTTTTCATCCATGGACTAGGTGGGAAGGCTATTTTTGGGGAAGATTTTAAAAAATTTAACAATAGAAATTATCAATTACTTTGCTTTGATTTAGTTGGAAGAGGAAATTCTTCTTATAATCAAAGCCTTTCTTTAGAATTGTGGATTAAAAATATAGAAACAGTTTTAGAAAAATTAAAAGTTAATAATTTTTATGTTTTAGCACATTCTTTTGGGTGCTACCTAACAGCAAACTTATTGTTAAATAAAAAATTTAATATTAAAAATAGTTTGTTAATAACACCATACAATCCTTTTGTTCAACCTTCATCAAATTTTAGACAAAAAATTTTAAAGATTTATCCAGATGAAATTAGCGAAGAAGAATCTGAAAAAAATTTACTAAATTTTTATGATAAAGCAGATAAAAAAATAACAGAAGAATTTGATATTTTTAATTTTGATATTTATAAAAAAGATTTAAAAATAATGAAAAAATTTACTAGTCAAATTTTTCATGATGTAAATATGAAAAATGATTATGAAAAATCTAATAATTATGAAATTGTAGCAGCTGATAATGATTTAGTTGTTCCATATGATTCTGTACAAAAACTTGCAGATTTTAAAAATAAAAAAGCTTTTGTTTTTAGAGGTGGTCATGACATTATAATTACACATGCTAAAGAAATTAATGATTTAATTAATGAAATGGTAACTAAATAAAAATAGTATGAACAAAGAAATTTATTTATGTTTTGATATTGGTGCAACAACTACTAAAGTTGTTTTAATGGAAAAAGAAACTCTACAAATTTTGGAAAGAGATTCTTTTTTAACAAAATTGAATAACAAATTTAATTTTGAAAATTTGAAAGATCTTATTTATAAAAAAATAAATAATGTTTTAAAAAATTACCAAATTTTAGGAATTGGTATTGCATCAACTGGTAGTGTCAATATGGATACTGGAGAAATTATTTATACTAATGATCAAATGAAAGGATATGCTGGAACTAATTGAAAAAAATTAATTTCCAAAGATTTTAACATTGAAACAATAGTTTTAAATGATGTAAAAGCAGCAGGAATTGCTGAGTTCAGTGTTAGAAAAGTTACTTCAGGAGTTTTGGTTACACTAGGTTCTGGATTTGCTGCAACTATTTTTATTAATAATACTTTATACAAAGGAATTAATTTTTCAGCTGGGGAAATTGGTCAAATGGTTTGACCATATGATAATAAAGAAACAGTAGATTCAGCATGTTCTGTTGTGATTGCCACAAATAAAATTAAAAAATTAATTAATGACAACAGTTTTAGATTATCTGAAGATGAAAAAATTTCAAAAAATGAAGAAGCAAAAAAAATAAAATCACAACTTATGTTTAATATTGCTGAAATTTTTAAAATTATTAATTATTTTTATGATCCAGAAATATTTATTGTAGGTGGTGGTATTTCAAAATATCCGCAAACATTAAGTGAAATTGTAAAAAACCTTCCTAGTAATTTTAAAAAAATAGAACTAGCTAAATATTTTAATGATGCTGCTTTTTAT
>CAMWHH010000031.1 GCA_947174035.1 uncultured Mycoplasma sp.
AGATTCATATTTAAGCGTTGAAAAATTACCACTTGGTGTTATTTTGGAAAAGTTAAAAAAATTTGATTTATCTGAAAATAAAAATTTTCTTACTCATGAAGATTATAATTTTTTAAGCCAAATTACAAAAAACAGAAATTATTGAGCACATGAAAATTTCATTGAATTTTTGTACAATAATGATTTTGAAAATACTAAAGAATATATTAAAAGTTCTAAAAGATTATTAAAAGATAATGAAAGAATAAAAAATGTTTATTTAAATATAGCAAATATAAAAATAGATTTGAATCAAAAAAAATAAATAATTAAATTATTTTAAAAATATTAAAATTTATATATTTTTTATTTATAATGAAAGTGTTATCAGGCGGTGCTACATTTGTGGCTGAGATTATACGCTAAAGACCTGATCTAGTTAGTACTAGCGGAGGCAAGCGATAATATTAAAAATATAATATCCTTGAAAGTCTCCTAAAAAGAGACTTTTTATTTCCTTCTGATAACAGATAGGATGAAAAATGAACAAAAAAATTATATTAAAAACAATGCTTTTATTTAGTGGTTTAGTAACTGTTCCAATACTGGCAACTTCTTGTGGAACAAATGACAATCAAAACCATTATGTTTTTGCTTTGAGTACGCCAGCAAATTTAGGTGATGCTACAAAGTTTGTAACAGATATACAACAAACTTTTAATAACCTTAAAAATCAAAGTGAATATAGTGATTATAAAGATTTAGATGACATTACTATTTCTGTAACTAATGTTGATGACAATAAAGCAAAAAAAGATTTAATTGAAAATGGATCAGCTGATTTTGCTTTTTTGACATCAAAAATTATTACTCAAGATAATTTTTATCAACAAGTTAATTCAAAAATTCAAACTTTAACAACTGCTTTTACTTTTGATAAAAATATTAATGATGAATATGTAAATGGAAAATTTGATGATACTAATCAAACTGATAATGATCCATTAAGAACAATTGCAAATGAAATGCAAAAAGCAAGTTTTGGATTAAATTATGAATATCCTTTTAGCACTTGAAAAGATGGAGAAAACGGAGAACCTGCAGATCCTCCTATATATGGATGAAATGGAATTAGATATAATGCTTTTTATGACGTGAATAGTTTAATTTCAGGATACCGTGGAATGATTTTTTTAAGTGGAACAGATGAAAAAATTAACCAAGCTGTTGACGCTTGAAATAGTCAAGATTGGGAATCTTTTAGAAATTTAGGGATTGTAGTTGGCGATGAAACAAGTGCTGGTACATACTTATTACAAGAACAACTTATTAAAAAACATTTTAATAAAGACAATAATTGAACTTTAGCGCAAGATAGAAAAGATAATCAAGAAAAATATGATTTAGATTCATATGGTTCTTCTAAAACTGCTGATCCCAATTATACAATTTATTTTACTGATGAAGGTTCATTTGCATGGACTCATAACGATGGAAAATCCGCTGATTTTTCAACTGAAGAAAACGGAAAAATAAAAATATTAACATCTACAAATCCTGCTATATATGATGTTGGTGTATTTAGTAAAAATGTAGACCAAAAAGTTGCAGATTTATTAAGTGAATCAATCGTTTATTTATATAAAACTAATAATAATTTATATGGTGAGGGATTAGGTTATAATGGTTATCAATTAATTAAAGATGTTGAAAAAGAAGTTATTACCCCAATGAAATTAGGTCTTGGAATATAGAAAACAAATGTTAGAAATTAAAAACTGAACTGTTAAAAATTTTAATCAAGAAAATATAGTAATTAAAGATTTTAATTTATCTTTTAAAGAGAATGAATTAGTAGCTATTATTGGATCTTCAGGTGTTGGTAAAACAACTTTACTTAATTCTCTAGCTTTAAATACAAAAATATTAAATGGTGAATTGTGTTTTAACAATCAAAAAATTGATTTAAAGAAAAAAAGAAAGTGAAAGAATTTTCGTAAAAATATTGGCATAATAAGCCAAAAAAATACTTTGATTGAAGATAGTAGTGTTTTTGATAATTTGAAATCTGTAGTTTCTGAAAAAAACAATTTTTTCTTTAAATTTTTTAGTATTATTACAAAAAAACAAGAACAAGAAATTTTTGAAATTTTAAATGAACTTGGGATTCTTTCTAAAGTTTTTTACAAAGTAAAAGATTTAAGTGGTGGAGAATCACAACGGGTTGAAATTGCAAAACTTATTATTAGAAAACCAAAAATAATTTTAGCTGATGAACCCACTTCAAATTTAGACGATTTAAATTCTAAAAAAGTAATTGAATTGATAAAAAAAATAGTTAAAAAGCAAAAAGCAATTGCAATTATCAATTTACATGATGTGAAATTACTAAAAACTAATATCGATAAAGTAATTGGAGTAAAAAACCAAATGGTTTTTTTTGAAAAAAAGCCAAAAGAAATAACAGAAAAAGATTTAAAAAAATTGTATGAAAAATAATTTAGTAAAACAAAATCCTTTCTATTCTTTTGTTACTAATGGTGATAAATACAAAAAAAAGAAGTTTTCTTATTTATCAAAATTTTTAATTGCTTTATTTTTAATTACTATAGTTGTTATTTCTTTTTGATTGGTTGGGTTTAATTTATCGCCAAATGGAGTTACTGTATTTTCAAACCGTGTTAACAAAGTTTTTTTATTTTCAAATACTTTAAAAGATTATCCTAATTATAGTTTAGTAAGTTTGTCATTAGAATATTTGTGAATTTCAATTAAAGGTACAATTGTTGGTACAACAATTGGTTTTATAGTTGCTTTTATTACTGCTACTTTTTCCAATTATTATTTAATAAGAAATTTACTTCTTGCTAATTCAGTGAAAGTATTTATAGTTCTTTTAAGAGCATTTCCAACAGTAGTTTTTATTTATTTTTTTACTAATCTTTTTTCAAAAGATCTATCTTTAGTTCTTGTTTTGTTTTGGTTTAGTTGAATTTGATTACACAAATACATGATAGAAATATACAACAATTTAAATTACTATCCTTTTTTTAATTTGGTTATTCAAGGTAATTCCAAGATTTTAGCTTACTTAAAAACAATTATTCCCCAAATCAATAACAAATTTATTTCTTTATTTTTATATTCTTTTGATGCAAACATGCGGTGAAGTTCACTGCTTGGAACTTTAGGATTAGCTGGAATTGGGGAGTTAATTGAAAAAGCTTCAAACCAGTTTGAAGCTATGGGAATTCCAGTATTAACTATTATGATTTTTATGATTTTATTAGAATGTTTTGTTTTTGTTTTGAATCGTTATTTACTTGTTCATCAAAGTAGTGGATTTAGTGAACAGACAATGGAATTTATTAAAAGCAAAAATAAAACCAAATTATTATCATTTGCATTTATTAAAAAAAACAGAAAAGAATTAGCAAATTACTATATGTTAAAAACATATTTGAAAGCATGCTTATTTATTTTCTTTTTTGTAATTTTAATTTATTCTTTAATAACTTTAAAGTGAAGTTCATCTTCAGTTTATCAAAATAATTTTTTTCAACAACTTTTTGAACCTGACTGAAGTATAGTTTATCAAAAAAACATAAATATATGGATTGATGTTTTTAAGATGGTAGGACAATCTATTGTAATAATTACAATAACATTAGTTTTAAGTTTAATATTACTATTTATTAGTTGTTTTAAACTCTTTAAATATTATTCAATTTTAGGAATTTTTTTATCAACAATTATTAGATCTATTCCCATGATTGCTCTTTTCTTTTTAATTAATCCACTGTTTGCAAATCCAAGTTCAACTATTTGCATTGTTTTAGCAATAGCATCAGCAACTGTTATTAATAAAAATATTACTGAAAGTATTAATAAAATTGATGCAAAATTAATTACTGCATTTACAATGCAAGGCTTTAATAAGTTTACAATCTTTATTAAATATATTATCCCAAGTGTTAAAAAAGATTTTCTTACTTTTTTTAGTTTTGAATGAGAAGGTACTTTTAGGGATTTAATCACTTATGGTAAATATGGTGTTTCAGTAATTGGGTCAAATGTTTATATTTATTTTAATGGTTCAAAAAAACAAATAGATAAAATGGCAGCTTTTGTTTGAATCTCTTTTTTTATCACTTTATTTGCCATTTTCCTAACGTATTTATTTCGCTATTTTTTTGTTGATAACAGAAATTTTTTTAAAGATTTAAATAATTTTAAATTCAATTTAATTTCAAAATTTAAAAATCTTAAAAAATTTATTCATAAAATTTAAAAATATTGGGGTGTTATTTTTTAAAATATCCTAATATTTTTTTATATACTAATTAAGTTATGAATTATAAAATAGCAGTAGATGGAACAGCAGGAAGTGGTAAATCAACAATTTGCAAATTAATAGCAAAAAATTATGGATTTACCTTTATTTCAACTGGTGGGTTTTACCGATCTTATGGTTATGTTTTAAAAAATGCTAATTTATTGGATAAATTAGAAGATAAAGAAAAAATCTTATCTGAATGTAAAAAATATGAAGTTAAAGTAATTGAAGATAGCTTTTTTATTAACAACAAAAATGTTACATCTTTATTAAAAGAAGAATCAGTCTCATTAGCAGCATCTTTAATTGCTACTAAACAATATATTAGAAATTTTATAAAACAAAAAATAATGGATTTAACTAATGCTTATCCAAAGGTTTTAATGGATGGTAGGGGAATAGTTGAAGAATTTATGCCCGATGCTAATTTGAAGTTTTACTTTTTTTCTTCTTTAAAAGTTAGAACTCAAAGAAGAAAAAAAGAACTTGAATCATTAAATAAAAAAAGTAGTTTTTTTTCAATTTATTTTGATTTATTTAAAAGGGATTGAAAAGATAAACATAGAAAATTAGCTCCATCTAAAATTAGTTTTGATACCATAAAAATTAATACATCTCATAAATCGATTGATGATGTTTTTAGTGAAGTAAAAAAATATATAAAGGTGTAAGATGTTAACTGTAGCAATTGTTGGAAAACCAAATGTTGGCAAATCAACTTTATTTAACCGAATTATCAAAGTTAATAAATCAATTGTTGATGATGAACCCGGGATTACAAGGGATAGAATTTATGCTAACGCTGAGTGATTAACCCAAAAATTTAAATTAATTGATACTGGTGGATTAATGCTTGAAGAATTTGATTTCAAAAAACAAATTGAACTTCAAGTAAATTATGCAATTGATGAAGCAAGCATCATTATTTTTTTAGTCTCATATAAAGAAGGAATAAACAATGATGATTATTATGTTGCAAAGCTTTTAAAAAAATACAAAAACAAAAAAATTATTTTAGCTGTTAATAAAGCTGAAAGCAGACCAGTTAATTTTGGTGATGAACATGAGTTTTTAAAATTTGGCTTTCAAAAACCATATTTTATTGCTGCTAATCATGGAATTGGTGTTGGTGATTTATTAGATGCTATTATTAATGCAAAACAAAAAGATATCAAAGAAAATGATGATACTTTTAAGTTCTGTATAATAGGCAGACCCAATGTTGGTAAATCTAGTTTAGTTAACTGCATTTTAAATGAAGATAGAATGATAACTTCTCCGATTGCAAACACAACAAGAGATGCAATTGATACAAATTTTAAAAGAAATGGTGTTTTATATACAATTATTGATACAGCTGGAATTAGAAGAAAAGGCAAGATTCAAGAAAATGTTGATAAATATGCTTATTTAAGGGTTGAACAATCTATTTCTAGAAGCAATTTAATTATTGTAATGTTAGATGGTAGTGAACCTTTTAATGAACAGGATGAAGTAATTGCTGGACTTGCTTATAAAGCCAATATTCCATCAATTATAGTTGTTAATAAATGAGATATTGTTAAAGATAAAAACGAAAAAACAATGAACCAATTTATTAAAAATATTAAAATTAAATTTAAATTTTTAAGTTGATCTCCAATTGTTTTTTTGAGTGCATTAGAAAACAAAAGAGTGAATAGTTTGTTTGATGAAATAAACAAAATAAAAGCAAATTTAACTCAAAAATTTAATACTAAAATGTTAACTGATTTAGTGATGAAATTACAAATGTTAAATAGTCCACCTTTTTTTAATGGTGGAAGAATAAAAGTTAATTATGTTACTCAAGTTAAAAGTCAAATTCCAACTTTTATTCTATTTTGTAATAACCCCAATTTTTTGCATTTTAGCTATGCAAGGTATTTGGAGAATGAGTTTCGTAAAAGTTTAGATTTAACTAATGTACCAATTACTCTATATTTTAAAAATAAAACTGATAAGATTAGAGGAAAGGACAATTACAATGAATAAAAGAATTTGTATTTTAGGTACGGGTGCTTGAGCAACTGCACTAGGAATAAGACTATCTTTAAATGGTGCAACTGTTTTTATGTATGGTGTTGATATTTTTGAAGTAAATGATATTAATAGTGGTTACAACAAAAAATATTTTGGTGAAAAGAAATTTATTTCATCTTTATCTGCAACCACTGATTTAAGCACAGCAATTGGTGATTCAAAATTTATTATCCTTGCATTTCCATCAAATTATTTAATAGAAGTTTTGCGAAAAGTAAGAACCATAATTTCAAGAAATTCAAATGTTATACTTATTAACACTATCAAAGGATTAGACCAAGTTAGTCATGATGTTTTAAGTAAAACAATTAAAAAAGAGTTGAAAGGATATAAAGCTAAGTTAGTTACTTTATCTGGTCCATCATTAGCAAGTGATGTTTTTGACTTAAAACCAACTATTATTAATATTTCTGGAAAACACAAAGAAACTGTTTCAAGTGTTATTGATTTATTTAATAGCAATGAATTTAAAATTGTTCCAATTAATGATTTTAAAGGCATTCAAATTTATTCTAGTGTTAAAAATTTATTGGCGATTGGTGCTGGAATAGTAAGTGAAAAATATAATTCTATTAGTTCTGTATCTGCTTTAATTACCCTTGGGTTAAAAGAAATAATGCTAATTTGCAAACATATGGGTGCAAAAAAATCTACTTTACTTTCTTTTTGTGGAGTAGGTGATGCATTTTTATCTTGTTTTTCAAATGATTCAAGAAATTTTAATTTTGGAAAATTAATTTACAATCATGGTATTAGAAAAGCTCTTACTCTTAACAAAAAAACAGTTGAAGGTTATCAAGTTTATAAAGTTGCAAAAAATATCATTTTTAAATATAAGTTATCGTGTCCTGTTTTTTCAACTTTGATTGAAGTTTTGGATGAAAAAACAAAAGCAGATCACTTTGTTGAAAAATGCTGATCTTTGATATCTAAATTTTTTTTAATAAGATTTTTAAACTTTCAGGTATACCCCAGAACGAGGCCA
>CAMWHH010000032.1 GCA_947174035.1 uncultured Mycoplasma sp.
ACAAAATTATGTGCTATTATTTATAAACGTTTTAAAAAGGAGTAAAAATGACTTTTCCATTTCATGCTAGTGATTTTAACAATTCATTAGAATCAGCAATTGCTCTTAATTTGTTAATTTACATAGTTTTACTAATTACTATACCCTCTCTTTTTATTCTTGTAATTTCTTTTATAAAACCTAAGATTAAAGAAAAATCTAATTTTTACTTATATGCTTTTTCATCGGCTATTTTTATTATGATTGGAACAGTAGGATTAATAAAAGAAGGTTTTGAATCTAGTCAAGCATTTAGTGAAACTCTAACAAATTTTTCAAAAACTTCTCAAGATTTAATCACAGCAGCAATTATAGGGTGTGGAGCAATTATTGGTTTAACTGTTGCTATTTTATTTAGATATTTGTTTGTAAAAAAATCTGGTGAAGTTCACCTTTCGCATGAAAATCACTCTCATGATGACCATATTTTTAACTTGTCTGACATTGATAATCCTAAAGCTGCATGACTAGTAATTTTTTTAATATTAAGTCATAGAACAATTGATGGTTTTGTAATGGGAGGTACTATTGCAAAAATTAGTGGTGCAACTGAAACAATCAATTTGGGTTTAGTAATTACTTTTAACATTCATATCTTAATTGAAGCTTTAATGGTTTATTATCGTCAAATTCAGTTTGGTCAAAAAAGATGGAAAGCAGTTTTATACAATTTTTACACATTATTAGCTTTAATTCCAATCATGTTTATTGGTGCTTATATTAATAAATACTTAGTATATGCAGGATGAATTTTACCACTTGCTAATATTTCAGGTGGATCAGTTATTACATTTGTGGGAATAATTGAACTTGTACCAGAATTTTTACACCATAAAAAAATGTCTTCAAAAGAATGATATAAACTAATTATTTGTTTTTCTGTTGGTATAGTTTTTGCTCTTGTTTTTTTGTCACTATCTCATGGTTCTCACTCTGAAACTGATCATGAACATATTGAAACTCAAAACCTAGTTCAACAAGTTAAGTATATGACTGCAAGATACTGTTAAAAATTCCTTTTTATTTTTTATATTTTTGAATAAATTAAATATTAAAATCTAAATAGTTATTTTTATGGAGTATTTACATGGAAAAAATCTTTTACAAAGGTAGTGCATATGTTAATGGCAAATTTTTAGATGGTGAAAAAACAATTCCTGTTGTTTCTACAATTGATGGAGAAATTATTGGAAGTGTTGCAGCATTATCAAAAAGAGATGTTGACTTAGCATATGAAGGAGCACATCTTGGTTTTAATGTTTGAAGAAATTTAACTCCTGGTATGCGAATTAAAAAAATAAAAGAATTTGCTGAAATTTTTATTTTAGAAAAAGAATTTTTAGCAACTTTAATGGCATATGAAATTGGAAAATCTTATAAAGATGCACTTAAAGAAATTGAAAGAACTTATGAAAACATATATGAAACAATTGCAGTTTATGAAAAAGAATTTATTAATCCAACTATCATTGATGAACTAGATCATGGTGTTAAAGGAAAAACTGGATATTTTTATCATGAACCAATTGGTGTGGTTTTAGCAGTAGCTCCATTTAATTACCCAATTAATTTGGGTTTGTCAAAAATTATCCCTACTTTACTTGTTGGAAATACAGTAGTATTTAAACCAGCCACTCAAGGGTCTTTAGTTTCAAGTCAATTAGCTAAATATTTTGATCAAGCAAATTTTATTGGTGGAGTTTTTAATTTAGTAACAGGAAAAGGAAGTGAAATTGGCGACTACATTAGCGAAAACCCAAGAATTGCTGGAGCTACTTTTACAGGTAGTACTGAAATAGGTAAAAAATTAGCATCTAAATTACCAATGAAACCTTTAGTTTTAGAATTAGGTGGAAAAGATGCTGCAATTGTTACTAATAATGCTGATGCTGAATTAGCAGCTGAAGAAATTGTTAAAGGTGCATTTTCTTATTCTGGACAAAGATGTACAGCGATTAAAAGAGTTTTAGTAACTAATGAAATTGCAGATGAACTATTAGATAACATCATTAAAGAGTGTTTAGAACTTAAAGTGGGTAGTCCTTTAGATAATGCTGATATTACTCCTTTAATTGATAAAAAAGCACTTGATTATAATCTTGGTTTAATTAGTGATGCATTGGAAAAAGGTGGAACATTGGTATATGGTGGCAATGTTGAAGGATACAACTTACTAAGACACACTGTTATTGATAATGTTAGTACTAGTTCAAGATTAGCTTGAGAAGAACCATTTGGACCATTATTGCCAATTATTCGTGTTTCTACAGTTAATGAAGCAATTGCGATTGCAAATGCTAGTCAATATGGTTTACAAGGATCTGTTTTTACAAAAGATAAAGAAGAAGCTAGAACAATTGCAAGATACTTAGAAACTGGAACTGTGAATATTAATCGTTCAAGTTCAAGAGGACCAGATATTTTTCCGTTTGTAGGAATTAAAGATTCTGGATTTGGAGTACAAGGAATTAGAGATTCTTTAAAAGCAATGACTAGACCAAAAGGTGTTGTTGAAAACGATTAAAGCAAAAATTACTCTTTAAAAACAATTAAAGAGTAATTTTTTTATCAAAAGATTTTAAATTTATAGTTTTTTTTCAAAATTAAAATATAATAATAAAGTTAAAAATTTTATTATCTTTTGCGCCTGTAGCTCAGTGGATAGAGCATGCGCCTTCTAAGCGCAGGGTCAGGAGTTCGAATCTCTTCAGGCGCGCCATTTACATATAAATAAAAAAAGTACCCTTGGACTGAAAGGTACTTTTTTTATTTTTTTGAGTAATATATAAGTATTTATTATAAATTAATTTTTTCTATTCTAATGGTGCTCAGGAAGGGACTTGAACCCTTAAGGTATCACTACCGGTAGATTTTGAGTCTACTGCGTTTGCCATTTCGCCACCTGAGCAAATTAATAAAAAATAATACAACATATAAATTATAAACTATTTTCTTTTTGAAATAAAATGCTAGGGACTATTTTTTTAAAAAAACTTTGCTTAAGTATGATATTTTATTAAATTTAATTTATTTTAATCATTTATAATTTATTAGTTATTTATACAAACAGCATAGGAATATTTAAAAATGATTTTTTTAAAAAAATTTGAAGCTATTGGTTTTAAATCATTTGCTGATTTTACTAAACTTAATTTTGACTCAACTATGATTGGAGTGGTTGGTCCAAATGGTTCTGGAAAATCCAATGTTATTGATGCAATTAAATGAGTTTTGGGTGAACAATCAATTAAATCACTTCGTGGTAAAAAAAGTGATGACATTATTTTTCATGGTTCTAAAACCAAAGAAGCTTGTGACTATGCTCAAGTTACTTTAACTTTTGACAACAGTAAAAAACACTTACACTTCGATGCTGATGAAGTTGCAGTTAGTAGAAAGTTGTACCGTGGTAATGGAAATAATGAATATTATGTAAATGGTCAATTAACTAGACTAAAAGACATTCATGATATTTTTAGTGACACTGGTTTATCAAAAGGTTCTTTAGGAATCATTTCACAAGGTACTGTTAACTGATTTGCTGATTCAAAACCAGAAGAAAGAAGAACTATTTTTGAAGAAGCTGCTGGAATAAGTAAATACATTCGTAAAAAAGAGGAATCTTTAAGACAACTTGAAAGAACTCAAAATAACTTAAATAGAGTTAATGATTTAACAAAAGAACTTTATAAAGATATTAAAAAATTAGAGTTACAAGCAAGTAAAGCAAAAGAATATTCAGAAAAAAAAGCAGAATTAACTAAACTTGAAATTTCTATTTTAGTCAAAGATATTTTAGAAGCACAACAAAAACTTGAAAGTGTTCAAAGTAAATTATTAAATTCAAGATCAACAAAAGAAGATTTAGGTCCAAAACTAAATTCATTGATTAACCAATTAAACTCTCATAAAAATTTATTATCAGAAGTTGAAATTAAAGCTGATAAATTTGCTTGAGAACTTAATAGCATTAAAGATAAAATCTCACAGCTTGAAGTGCAAAAATCTATTTTTGATAATGATTTAGCATTAGATATTAATTCATCAGATTTTCAATCAAAAGTTGATGCATTAGAATCTAAAATTTTAATTTCTGAAAAAGAATTAAAAACAAACAATGAGATTATTGAAAGAAATAAAAATGAATTAAATCAATTCACTAAAATGTTGGATGATTTAAAATATGAAGAAAAAATTTTAGAAAAAGAAATTTTAGATTTATCTAAACAAGTTGCAAAACAAGAAAGTGAATTAGAATATTTATCAGATATTTTAAAAGCAAAACCTACATATGCAATAGGTGTTAAATCTGTTTTAGAAAACAGAAATGCGTTAACTGGAATTTTAGGCTGTGTAATTGATTTTGTTAAATGTGAACAAGAACATGAAAAAGCAATAACTGTAGCACTTGGAAAAAACACTCAAAATATTGTTACAAACACTAGTAGAGATGTGAAAAGAGCAATTGATTTTTTAGTGAACAACAAAGCAGGTCTTGCTACTTTTATGCCAATTTATGACATCACAGTTAAACCAATGCGTGATGAACACAAACAAATTGTTTTACAACTTGATGGTTTTATTGGTATTGCAAGTGAATTAATCAAGTGTGATAAAAAAGTTCAACCAGTTTTTGATGTTCTATTAAATAAAGTGATTATTGCTGAGAATTTTGAAAAGGCTTTAGAAATTTCTAAATACACTTACCAACTTTATAAAATTGTGACTTTAGATGGTCAAGTTATTAACCCACATGGTGTTATTACTGGTGGATATAGTAAACAACTTGAAACTTCTTCTTTTGCTTTAGATAAAAAAATCAATCTTACTAAAAAAGAATTAGATGAATCAAAAAAAACACTAACAATTAAAGAAAATCGAAAATCAGATGTCGCTTTATCTATTATTGATGCAGATGCAAAATTAAGAGAAAGAAAAGTTAATTTAGGAATTTATTCTTCAACAATTAAAACCATTTCTGATGAAATTGTAAGATTAAAAACTGAATACCAAAAATGTACAAAAAGATCTTTTGACAAAAGTGAAAATGAAACAAGTGCTTTAGCAAAAGATTTAAAAGATTTAATTGAAAGATTAAATAGTTTAAATAACACTAAAGAAAAAGTAATTAATGAATTTAATGCTAATGAAGCAACAAAAAAAGAATTAAGAAAATCAATTTCAGAAATTGAAAACCAAATTGAAGAAACAAGAAACACTTTAAACACAAGTACAGATGTAATTGTTGAATTAACTGAAACAGAAGTAAACAATAGAAATAAATTAGATTTTGCAAGACAAAAACTAAGTGATACTTATAAAATGACAGTTGAAAGTGCAATTGAAAATTTTAGCACACCTTTAGAAATGTCTGATGCAGCAGCAAGAAATAAAATTGAAAAACTTTCAAGAGAAATTGGTTACATTGGACCAATTAACATGGAAGCTGTTAGCGAATTAAAAGAAAAATCAGAACGTTATGAAAAAATGCATAATGAAGAAATAGAAATTGAACAAGCTAAAGAAAATATTTTAAATGTTATTAAAGAATTAGATCAAAAAGCCCATGAGGATTTTGAAAGAACTATTTTAAGAATTAATGAAGAATTACCAAAAACTTTTAGATACTTGTTTGGTGGAGGATCTTGTTCAATAGATTTTACAGATCCAACAGATATTTTGACTTCAGGAATTGATATTAAAGCCAATCCACCAGGGAAACATGTTAATTCTTTATTTGCTTTATCAGGTGGTGAAAAAACTTTGGTGGCTTTATCAGTGTTATTTTCAATTTTAAAAGTTAGTTCTTTCCCTTTGGTAGTTTTAGATGAGGCTGAATCAGCTTTAGATCCTTCTAATGTTGAAAGATTTGGAGATATTATTTCAGCATACTCAAAAGAAACACAGTTTATTGTTATTACTCACCGTGAGGGAACAATGTTAAGGTGTGAAAAACTTTATGGTGCTACAATGCAACAACAAGGGGTTACAATAATTTTCCAATCAAAAGTGCAAGAAGCTAAACAATTTATGTCTGAATTAAATGAAAATAATGAAGTAGAAAACTAAGGAGTTATTTATGGCATTTGGTTTTTTCAAAAAAATAATTAATAAAATAAAAGGTAAAAAAGAAGGAAGTATTGAAAATCTATCACAAAAGATAGAAGAAAAAAACATTGAAAAACAAGCAGAAATTTTACAACAACCAGTTGAAAAACAGAAAAAGTTTGATGATGGATTAAAAAAATCATCTACCACTCTTTCAAAAGCAATCACTGAAATTGTTAAAAAATTTAAAAAAGTTGATGAAACTTTTTATGAAAACATTGAAGAACTTTTGATTTCTTATGATGTTGGAGTAATTGCTACAAATAAGATTACTGAAGCAATTCGGGATGAAATTGCATTTCAAAATGTTGAAGATCCCAAATTAATTCGTGAAATTATTGTTGATAAAATTTTTACATATTACATTCAAGATACTGATGTAAATACCTTTTTAGATATTAGAAAAGATCGAACTAACATTATTTTAGTAATGGGAGTTAATGGTGTTGGAAAAACCACATCAATTGCTAAAATAGCACACCGTTTCATTAAGCAAAATAAAAAAGTATTATTAGTTGCTGGTGATACGTTTAGAGCTGGAGCTGTTGAACAATTAAAAATTTGAGCAGATAGATTAAAATGTGACATTGTTTTACCTGATAAAGAAGGTCAAGATCCTGCATCTGTTATTTTTACTGGTGTGAAAAAAGGGAAAGAAGAAAAGTATGATTTAGTAATTTGTGATACTTCTGGAAGATTACATAACAAAATTAACTTAATGAAAGAATTAGAAAAAATTCATTCAGTAATTCATAAATTTGATAACTCTGCTCCTCATGAAACTTTACTTGTTTTAGATGCGACTTTAGGTCAATCTGGAATTATTCAAGCCAAAGCTTTTAAAGACATAACAAATGTTAGTGGAATTATTTTAACTAAAATGGATGGAACATCAAAAGGTGGAATTGTTTTATCAATAAAAGATAATTTTAATATTCCAGTTAAATATATTGGTTTAGGGGAAAAACTTGATGATTTATCAGCATTTGATTTAGAAAAATTTGTTGATGGAATTACTAAAGAAATTGTTATTTAAAATGAAAGATAAAAATTTGTATGAAATTAGTTTACTAATTGATTTTTATGGAAAGTTACTAACTGAAAAACAATTACAAAACATTACTGATTATTATTTTAATGACTTATCATTATCAGAAATAGCACAAAACAATAATGTTTCAAGAGTTGCTATTTATGATAGTATCAGAAA
>CAMWHH010000033.1 GCA_947174035.1 uncultured Mycoplasma sp.
GACATATTATGAGTACAAAAGATTTAGTAGCAACTTATGGGATGATACAAAACTATAAAAATCAACCAACAAATAAATGATTAGCTTTAGCTGAATTTATTGACAATTCTATTTCATCTTGATTAGTAAACAAAGATAGCACTAATAATAATCTAAATGGGTTAGAAATTTCTATTGTTTTTGACCAAGAAAATAAAAGTATTTTTATTATTGATAATGCTAATGGAATGGATGCAGATGAATTGGTTAATTCATTACAACCAAGTGACACTCAAGGAAAAAGTGAGTTGAAATATAATCAATATGGTGTTGGGATGAAGTTGGGCATTTTTTGATATGGAGAAGATGCCAAAATATATTCTAAAAAACATGGAATTGAAAACTACACTGAGCTTTGTACTTCTAAGCATGATAGTAATGAAAAAGTTACAGTTGTATCTGAAAAAAGCCGTGATGATTTAATACCATATGATTCTGGTACTTATATAAAAATTGAAAAAATTTATAGAAATAGAATATGAAAAAAAGATGATTTTAATTTGATTATAAGAGCCTTAGGGTGAAGATATGGAAAATTGTTAATGGACCAAAAACAAGGTATTCCTGGTATGCAAATTTGGGTAACACACAAAACTAGTGATAAAAAAATTAGAGATAAGAAAGAAGATTATGTAACACCATATTCAATAAAACCATTAACAATTGAGAGTTTTAAAGAAGTTTTACGAAAAAAAGAACGTTTTAATTTTATTAAATTTCAAAATGAATATATGCAGGAAATTGAAAATTTGATGTTCCAACATCCAAATAATGAATTATTATTAGAGTTTTGTAGAAAATTAAAAAATAATGAGCCCTTAATTTCTGAAGAAGAAATTATTTGATGAAATTGTGGGGAAAGGGTAGTATTAAAATTCGGAATTATTGACATCACTCACAAATCTGAAGGATATGCAAAAATTTGTGGTGTTACTACACTTCATTTAAATAGAGCTATTAATCATGGTCCGAATGATAGAGATAATGAAAGCAAATGTCTTTCTTTTAGAGTTGATTCTTCTGAAAGCAGTGGAGGTGAGTCAACATGAAGAAGATTATTTGGGGAAATAAATTTAACAGGTGTTGAAAGACCAGACCAAAATAAAAGTAGATTTGATTGAAGTTATGAAGGAAAAGAACAACTTGATGAAGCTTTAAGAAAAATATGAAACAATTTAAAACCACTTTTAGACCTTATTGTTGGTTTTGAAAAAAAAGAAAAATATGTAATGAATTCACCATTAAAAAATTTTGAAGATAAAGAAAAAGCTGTAGAGTTTGCTAAAAAAACTTTAGATCTTAATAAACTTTATATCAATGTTGAAGAATGCCCAGAAACTCAGACTGACCAGCCTTGCTTTTATTTAAAAGAGTATGGTAAAAAAATTTGAATTATTGAAAATGAGGATTTACACTCAGATTTTGTAAGTTTAAAAGAAGATGATGAAAAAATGTATGTATATTACAATGTTAATCATAAATTCTGAAAATCATTTATAAATCAAAACGATAAAGAAATAATAGAATTTAGAGGAAAAACAATATATCCTTTGGTTTTGTTAGTTGCTTTGTGCAATGAAGAGTTAAAAGATAGACACAAATCGAAGAAAAGTTTAATGTTTTTTGGGTATGATAGTGAACCTAGAGATTTTGTTGAAATTATGAATGTAGTAATAAAAGCAATTGAGTCAAAGAATGAAAATTAATGAATGAAAGCTTTATAAAATGGAAAATGATGAATCTGAAGAAAATGATAATGAAATTTCTTTAGAAAAAAATGATGATTTTTATGAAATCAATTTAAATAATATTTTTAACAATAAAGTTGATAAAGAGCATGTTTTATGTGTTGGGCAAGTCCAATCTGGTAAAACTAGAAATATTGAAAAAACAATAACTAAAGCTATAAATGATAACTATAAATTAATCATAGTTTTTTCAGGTATTACTAAAATTTTACTGGAGCAAACTAATAGCCGAATTAGCAATTTTAAAGAAAATAGAAATGTTAAATTTATTGAGAAATTAAAAAAAGTGAATTTATTTAATGCTATAGAAAATTACAAAACAGTTATTTGGTCTTTATTGAAATCCGCAGAATGACTTAATAATGCTTTTGAAGAAATTGATTTGATTAATTGAGAAGATTATAAAGTTTTAATTATTGATGATGAATGTGATTATGCAAGTATTAATATTTCAAGTGGTGAAAGTTCAAGAATATACACTCTTATTTCAGACCTTTATAATAGATTTTATAATGTAAAACTGTTGTCTTTTACAGGGACTCCATTTGCAAATATTATGTCATCAAAAAGCAATTTGTTAAAAATTGATAGAGTTGTTACTTTGCTAAACTATGATTCATACTGTGGAATAAAGTTTTTTAATGATAATAGTGATTTTAATTATGTAACTTTAAACATTCAAAAAGAAAGTTTAGATTCTCAAATTTTTTATGTAGTTTTCTGGTATTGATTAATTCAAACAGCATGTGCTTTGAGTGAAAACAACGAATTTAAATCTGAATTAATTGTTAATGTTGAGATTGAAAACATTAATCAAGAAAATATTATTTTAAAATTTTATGAAGCTTATCATGAAATTTGAAATGAAATAATAAACAAATCCAAAAAATGATTATACAAACACATAAAAAGTATAATAAATTATCTTCATCTTAAAGATAATAATGAAGAAAAAGTACTAGGAAAAATTAAATACATTTTAAAAAATATTTATGAAAATAAAGACAAAAGTTTTATTTTATTAAATTCTATGAATGAAGAAAAAAATTTTAAAAGCGGGCAAGTCCAATTTTGTATTATAGTTGGTGGATTTATGATTTCTAGAGGTTTTACTTTTGAAAACATTACTACTGAACTTTTTCTAAATGTTCCAAAATCAGATAGTACAAAAATTTCAGTAGATACATTATTGCAAAGATGCAGGTGATTTGGCAATAGAAAAAAAGACAATAGAAACAAATTTTTAAGAATAGTAATGAATAAAAGAATTTGTGAAGCTTTAAAAAGTGCACAAGATTATGTTGAAGTTTTTGTTCCAGGAACTTCAACATCAAACATAGGTACAATCTATAAAAAAATAAAAGAATTAGATGAATTTAATGAAATTGTGGAGTCTACAAATGCTACAAAAAGAAAATAATAAAATTAAAGTAATTAAAGATAAAGAAAAAGATTTTTATGGAATAGGTTTTTATTTAACAAACTATATAACAATTGAACAAATAAAAAAAATTAATTTACATTTTATCAAATACGCAGGAAAATGAAGTCTTTCAAACGATAACCAGGTTGCTACTAATACTTATGTAGTGAAGTTTGAAAATATGCCTAAACATTTATTGGATTCTGTTTGTGAAACTATAATTGAAAAAGTTGAAAATGAAAATTTAAGTGAAGATAAAGCATTAAATTTTGTAATTGATCTTTTTCAAAAATTTAAATTTAAAAAAGAAATTAAAGAAAAATTAATTGGTGATATTGGTGAACTAATTTTTATGATTAAAGCAAAAGAAGTAGGTATTAATGCTGATCAAAAAATAAGACTTTCAGATAATAATCTTTATGATTTTGTTTTTGATAAATTTTATTTGGAAGTTAAATCGTCATCTAAAAATTTGAGTGAAATAATAGTGGATTTAAGACAAATAGAAGAAGCAGAAAATAAAAAATTTGTTGTTTCAAAATTTCAACTTTTAGAAAACCAGTTAACTATTTTGGATTTGTATAACAAATTAAATTCTAATAATGAATTAATTTTAAAAAAGAAAAAAGAATATTTGGATTTAGCAAAAGATGAAATGTCACAAAAAATTCTACTTGAAAATACAATTGATTTAAATAAAGTTGAATGTTTTGTTTTAGAAGATCAATTAGTACCAAAAATTAAAATCATTCATGAAGGTGGTTTAAAAAAAGTTAAGTGCCATATTGGAATTACTAATTGTCAAAAAATATCTTTAGAAGAATTAAAAAAAATGTAATAAAAAAATCTTTGAATTTTATTTCAAAGATTTTTTACTTTATCTAATTATAAAGATTGGATAATTTTTTTAATTTCTTCTTCTGGTCTAAAACCTAAAACTTTATTAACAACTTTTCCTTCTTTATAAAAAACCATTAATGGAACTGATGAAACTTCACTGTTTTTAACTGTTACTTCAGCTTCTTCATCATCAACATCCACATCAATAAAAGTAACTTCAATAAGTTCTTCAGACAGTTTTTCTAACACTGGAGCCAGCATCTTACAAGGACCACATCAAGTAGCACCAAACTTAACTACACTAATGTTAGTTTGATTAATTAAAGACTCAATGTTTTTGTCTTTTCCTATTTTTAAATTACTCATATTCTCTCCTAATTCTTAAGATTTTCTATAAGATATTTTAAGATAAAAAAGGATTATTAAAATACTTTGTATTAAATTTTTAAAAATATTTTTATTTACTTGCCATCTTATGGATTTGATAAAGATTAATTTTAAATATAAAATTAATTAAAGAGGCTAAAAAATTATGTGAAAAATAAAATCAAAATTTTTTGTTTTTATTTTTGTTTCTGCTGCTTTTGCATTATCAGCACCAGCAACTCTTTTATTGTCTAATACTAATAGTAAAAAACTTCCAACAAATAATTTAAATTCAAATTTTTATTTTTCACTTTTAGCTGATCAAGAAAACACTCAAAAAACAAAAGCTATTTTAGAAGAGTTTGCAAAAAAAGTTAATATTACTCCCATCAGAAATTATGACTCAATAAATGATGTGAATTTAGAAATTATTAATGAAAATAATATTACTAATTATTTTAAAAATCTACCAACATCTAACAATAATATTACTGTTAATTTAAAAAGAATTTATTTAGATAAAAAAGAATTAGAAGAAATAAATTTAGAGTATGAATTTTCTAATTCCAATAATGACTCCATTATTGTAACTTATAGTTTTAAACAAATAGCTTTTGTTAGTAGTAAAAAAATAATTATTAACTTTGTAGTTCTTCCAATTTCTTTAATTTTTTTAACTTTTATTTTAGTTTTGATAGTTTATTTTGCTAGTAAGAAAGCAGAAAAGAAAAAGAAATATAACTACTTAAAAAGCAAGATGAAAAAATAGTGCTATTTTTTAGCACTATTTTTTTTCTGTGTCTCTTTTTTATTTTTGCTATTCTTTGATGAAAGTTCATTTACAATTTCTTCATGTTCAATTTTTTTGGCTTTTGATATTATTTCTTTATTTGTTTTTTCCTTTATTTTGTTTGAATTATTTTTCTTTCCTCTGTTAAAAACTAAATCAGCTAAATTTGTATATGATGCAAATTCAGAAACAGCTTCAATAGATGGCATAATGTATTCAGATTTATAAATTAAGTCTTCTACTAAATAATCTATTTTTTTAGCAGCTATTGATATTCTTCTATATGCAAATATTTTGTAAATACATGCAATAATTGCTATTCCAATTAAGATTGCAATCAAAACAATAAGATATGTTGGAAATTGTACCTCTGCAGTTGTTGTTGTTGTTGTTGTAGTTTGTGCAACATCAGTAGAAGCTGCACTTTCAGATGTACTATCTTTTAGTATTGTTAATAAATTAAAATTTGATAATATTTTGTTCATATTTATAAAATAATATTGTTTTTATTAAATTAATAATATCATTTAATAAGATTAATAAATATTTTTGTGTAGTAAAGAACAAAATGAATCTTAAAAGTTTAAAATCAAAAATTGTTGAAAGAAAAACTAAATCATGAATAAAATCAATTTCTGTTATTGTTTTTATCCTAATTTTTTTTATTTTTTGATTACTTTTTTGTGATCCTAATTTATTAAAATTGGATTGATTTTCTCAACCTAATGAAAGTGCTACAGGAATTGAAAAAACAGGCTGAATAAATTTAAATGTTGTTTGAATTTTGTTAGGTTTAATTGGTTTTACTTTTATTTTTTTTATAGTAATTAAATTTATTTTTAAAAAAGCAAATTATGATTTAATTCCTTTTTTGTTAATGCCAATTACAATGGGAATATTTTTATTAATTTCAGGATTTATTCCTTTTAACGAAAATAATAGAGGATGAATAATTTTTGCAAGATTAATATGTGTTATTTTAAGTTCTTTTGCAGTCTTTTTTTTATCAATAAAAATAATTAATTTAATTTTACTTAAATCTAAAGATGCAAGTTTTATTTATGAAGATATCAAAAAAGAATATGAAGAAATGAATAAAATGAAAACTGAAGACAAATTTTTTAGTGGAAAAAGAAAAAAAGAAAAAGATTATATAGAAATATAAAACAAAGGAATTTATATGTTGATAGATAATTGTATTTTATATATAAAAGCTGGTAATGGTGGCAATGGAGTTATTTCTTGAAGAAAAGAGGCTCATTATCCAGAAGGTGGTCCGTGAGGAGGAGATGGTGGAAAAGGTGGAGATATTTATATCATTGGCGACCATAATTTAAACTCTTTAATAGATCTAAGATATAAAAAAAGTATTGTTGCAGAAAACGGAGAAAACGGAAAAACAAAATTAGCTACAGGTAAAAACGGAAAAGATGTTTATATTAAAGTCCCAGTTGGAACAACTATAACAAATCTTTCTACAAATGAAGTAATTGTAGATATTTTAAGTACAGGTCAAAAGTATTTAATTTGTAAAGGTGGTTATGGAGGACATGGTAATGCTTATTTTAAATCAAGTAAAAACAGAATTCCTAATCTTTGTGAAAATGGTGATCTTGGAGAAAGTATAGAAGTTAAATTTGAATTAAAGTATATTGCTGATGTTGGTTTATTAGGTTTGCCTAATGCAGGTAAAAGCACTTTAGTTAATTCGGTTTCTAATACAAACCTTAAAACTGCTAACTACATGTTTACTACTTTAAATCCATCACTTGGAGTAGTAAATTATGATAATGAAAAACTTGTTGTTGCTGATATTCCTGGAATTATAGAAAACGCTAGTAGTGGATCAGGATTAGGATTAGATTTTTTAAAACATATTGAAAGGTGTCATTTTTTAATTCATTTAATTTCTGTTTCAAATAGTGACACAGAAAATCCATATGAAGATTATTTAACAATAGTGAACGAATTAAAAAAATAAAATAAGCAAATTCTGAAAAAAAAGATTTTTATTGTGTTAAATAAAATTGATGAAAAAGATTCAAATAAAAACATTGATTTATTTGTAAAAG
>CAMWHH010000034.1 GCA_947174035.1 uncultured Mycoplasma sp.
TTATTGATCTAAACCAAACTATTTTTAAAAAAGTTGTTAAATTTTAAGATTTAGTGTCAATTACCACTATTTTTATATAGTATTGCTAATTTAACAAAAACTATAACTACATAAATAAAAATGATTTTATTCAAATATAATAGCAATCATTAACATATTAACAATAATTATGAGAACTTGTATTGGTAGCATTATTAGAGCAAATAAAGCTTTTGATATCATTGAAAACAATGACAGAATAGCAGTTGGAGTTAGTGGTGGAAAAGACTCAATGTTGTTATTAAAAGCCTTATCAATTTATAAACAAATTTTAAAAAGTGAAAAAAATTGAAATATTGAAATTGTAGGAATTCACTTAAAAATGAATTTGTGCCACATTGATTATGATCCCATCATCGAATATTGAAAAAGTCTTGGAATTAAGTTCAATGTTGTTGAAACAACAATGGGAGAAATTTTAAGGGGACAAATTAAAAAAGGAAAAATTCAATGTTCATTATGTTCTAAACTTAAAAAAGCTATTTTAATTGATGAAGCAAAAAAGAACAACTGCAACAAAGTGGCAATGGGCCACCATGCTGATGATGCAATTGAAACTTTTTTTATGAACATGATTAACGAAGGAAGAATTGCTACTTTTAAACCAAAAATGTATTTAGACAGATCTGACATTTGATTCATTAGACCGTTTATATTTGCAAGAGAAAAAGATATAGCAAAAGCCGCTAAAAAAGAAAATATGCCAATTGTTCCTTGTGGATGTCCAATGGAAGGTTTTACCCAAAGAGATTCAATGAAAGATTTTTTAAACAATAATTTTTAAAAAAATAAAAAATGAGAAATAAGTTATAAAAATTTCTTCCATGCTTTAATTAATGGAAAAGAATTTAGTTTATGATTCAATGATGACAAAAATAAACAAATAGATTTAGTTGAAAAAATCAAAAAAGAAAACTATTAAAAAAAAGATTACAGTAGTATGTAATCTTTTTTTAATAATATATATAAATATTAATGTAAATTTACATTTTATTTTTAAATCTAATTTTTCTACTAACTAAAGTAACAGCAAATCCTAATAAAGAAATTGCTACAGCTGCTGCAATAATAACTATAACAATAATAAATACCTGTGTATCTGAAACAGCAGGAGAAGGTTGGAAACCATCTACTTTAAAATTCATATCATAGCTTACTTGTGAAAAGTATGTATTATTGTCAGTTACATTAACATTTCTACCAGTTATTGGAGATAAACTTGAAACATCAGTATCTGTTACTCCTTGAAAAGTAGTACTAAATTGAATGTCATCTGGTAAAGTGAAATCAAATGATGAAGTGAAACTCAAAGTTCCATTAGCTGAATCATTTTTTCTAGAAATTAGATAAATATCTGGCATAACTGATGTCGCATTTTCTTCTCAAGAATCTTTTAAAAAATTATTTAAATCCCTATCAGAAACTGATTCAACACCTGAAGTATATAAGTTACTTGGCAACATAGGATTATTAGATAAAGCATTATTTGTTAAATTGCCACCAAATCCAGGAATTAAAACATAATATGATTCTCATTGTGCACCACCAGTTGTAGTAGCATTAACTTGACTGACTGAAATTTGTAAAGCTAAAATACCATTTGCATTTAAAAATTCTTCACTTATATTTTCAGTTATAGTGTTCCCATCACTATTGGTTGTAGTTCTTTGGTTGAATGCTGGTAACTGACTAATTGTAGTAACATTGTAAGGTGCAAAAGAAGTAGGTGTAGTTGAACCACCTGTATTATTTGGATTGTTTTGATAATAGTTTAAATAAGTTGAAGTAGATCCTAAGTTAAAAATTTTATACTTATTATCACCTGTAACATTTCATGCAGTACCATCAACTCAAATTATATTTTCAATATTTGATTCATCACCTGTAGTTACAATGTTTGAAGGTAAACTATTGTAAGTTGATAAGATGTTTTTTGCACTTTCTTGTGCTTGTTCATCACTACTAGAAAAATTTGGAATCTTAATACCAATTCCAGAATTTGTAGTTGCATTCCCTTCACTGCTGCTTAGTAATTTTAATAAAGTATATCCATCTTTAGCATAGGATGTGTCCACTTCAAAACCTGGGAACTTTTCACCATTAGTAAAAGCATGAAGACTTTGTGACAGAGAAGAAACACTATGAGATTGAGAATTGTTATTGATTGCAAAACCTGTAATTACTGGAGCAATAGCAAATAATCCAAAAAGACCTTTAAGAATTTTTTTTCTTTTAAACATATTTTTTTTAAACATAATAAAAATTGGTATTTTAAAGCAAAACTATACTATAATTATAAGTTTTGTATATTTATTTTTCAATATATAAAGTTAACAAAGTAAAATTCTTTTTATTTGTACTTAACCATTATTATTAGTTGGTTTTATGATATCAAATTGCTTAAAATAGTTTTTTTTAACCACTTTTAAACAATAGTAATATTTTTTAATCTACTCAAATATTTTAGATATTCATATGTATTAGAATATATAATTTTAAGTGATTTATTTAATAAATAAAAAAGGAAAAAATATGAAAAAAAACAAAATGAGTTGCTTAATTTGACCTGAATTAAACGATTATACAGGAAGATCAAAAACAATTGCTTGCTTCACAAGTGAAGAAGATTTAGACATTGAAAAATTTATTACAAAAATTTCTAAATTCTGAAATGATTTAGCTAATTGAATTTTAAGTGCTAATAAAAATCCAACTGATTTAAGCCAAAGTTTAAAATTTTGATTCACAATGGATAAAAAACTTCTTTCTGAAGAAGATATGGAAGCTTTAGTTCAAAAACAAAACGAAAAATACATTTTGAAAAATTACATCATTAAAGAAGAAGATTTATATGATTTTAGTTGAAAGAAATTTCAAGAGTTTGCTAAAAAAGAGTTAGAGTCAATGCGTAAATCAAGTCCAGATTATATTTGTGCTTTATCAAATGCTTTCTATGGTCCAATTTGTGATACTTTTAGACAAGATGAAACTGGAACAGTTTCAATCATTAAAATTTTACCTAGCAAGCAAATGATTAATACTTTTTTTGATCAAGCAATTAAATTTATTAATTCTCCAGTAGTATTAAACAAATTTAATGACAAAACTATTCAAACAGCAACAAAAATATTAGAAAACTATTTAAACATTCCTAAAATTGTTGAAATAAAATAAATCATAAATAAGAAAGTAAATAAGGAAAATTATATGGGAATTATTGAAAATATTAAAAAAGGTGTTTCAAATTTAGGTTACAAACCAACCATTGTATATGCTGAAGGATGAAATAAAACAATTCAAGATGCAGCATTACAAATTAAAAAAGAAGGTGTAATTGAACCAATATTAATTTTTAGAACAAATAGTGAATTATCAACATTTAATAATTCTTTAAATGTACAAACAATTGTTGTTGAATCAAGTGATTTAAGCAAATATGAAAATTTACTATTTGAATTAAGAAAAGAAAAAGGTTTAACTTTAGATGAAGCTAAAAAACTTACTAAAGAACCAAACTATTTAGCAAGTTTAATAGTTAAAAGTAATGAAAACTATGGAGCAATTTGTGGTATTGAATATACTACTAAAGATACTTTAAGAGCAGCATTACAAGTTATTAAAGCTAAAAAAGGCAGCATAGTTAATAGTATTATGATTCTTGAAAAACCAGGTAAATCAATTTTTGCTTCAGACATTGGACTAGTAATAGATCCATCAGCTGAAGAACTTGCAAAAATTGTTCACAACTCTGTAGACTTTATAGTTAATACTTTAAAAATTCAAAACAACAATGTGGCAATGCTAAGTTTTTCAACAAATGGTAGTGGTGCAGGAGAATCTGTAGATAAAGTTAAAAAAGCATATGAAATTTATAAAACAAACTTTGAACAAAACCCACATGCAAATGTATATGGAGAAATTCAATTTGATGCTGCTGTTGTAGAAAGCATTAGAAAAAAGAAAAGTCCAAATTGTACATGAACAAGTGATGCTAATGTCTTTATTTTTCCAAATTTAGATGCAGGAAATATTTCATATAAAATTTTACAAAGATATGCAGGATTTGAACCTACTGGTCCAATTATCATTGGATTAGATAAACCAGTAAATGACTTAAGTAGAGGTGCTGGTTTACATGAAGTTGTTTCTTTAAGTTATGTAACAGCTTTACAAACTAAAAAATAATCTTAATTTAAGTAAATACACATAAAAAACTCCATTAATAAATGGAGTTTTTTATGCATGAATAATTATTTATTAAAAGAAAAATTTATCAAAAAAATCTAAATGCTTTTTTTCTTTTTTTGGTGGATGGTGTGGATGATGGTGTTTTTTACATTCACAATCTTTTTCATCTTTTTCTTCTTTTTCTTCTTCTTTAAAGAAAGGTCTGTCTAAGAAAAAAGTGTTTGTAAAAAAGTTTTCCAATCCTCTAGAAAAATCTTCCATCATTTTTCTTTTTGTTAATGCATTTTCTTTTAGGGCTTTAAAATAATCCATTCTAGAAACTTCATTACCATTTACTTTATATACTTCAGTAGTTTTTCCGTTTTCTGTAATTGATGAGTAAGAACATTCAAATTTATTATTATTGTATAATTCTTCTAATTCTTTTTTAAAAGATGCAATTTTGTCATCAATTTCTTTAATTTCTTTTTTGATTGAATTTATTTGTTCTAACTCATGTTGTGTTAATTCAGGTTTTTCTAAAATGTGAGTTGAAATTTGTTTTGTTAAAATTTCTTTCTTTGTTTTTAAATCCTTAATATTTTTATGAATGTTAATTTCTTTTTCCATATTTTCCTCCCTTAAATTTACACTACCATTATAATACAACAAAAGTAAATATCAATATTTTTTTTAGCACTCTATTATATAAAGTGCTAAAAGTAACAATATCATATCTTTATTTTTCTTTTTATTCTTTTTAACAATATAATTAAATGTTGAAATCTTTTTTCAAAAAGTTTTATTTTAAATTATTAAAGGAGGTAAAAAATGAAAAGATTAAGGCTTTTAAGCAGTATTTCAAAATATATAAAAATTGCTTGAAACTGCTGGGCTTGGGGAATAATTTTTATATTAATTGGAATACTAATATATTTTATTTCTCCTCTTATTACTAAATCAGTTTTCAATGTTCCACCAGGAAGTTTTCAAGAAAAACAAGATTTACAAAACACAGAAATATTAGGGTATAGCTTAGAATATTTAAGTTATGGATTTATGGTTTTAGGTGCAATACTTTCTATAATCATTGGTGAATTATTTGCTGGGTATGGTGCATTTGAAACTGTGAAACTAAAAAATTATGACAAAAATAACACTTACTATGATTATTCTGGATTAGCAATTCTATCTTGTTTCTTACTTCCATTTGTTTTTTTACATTATTTGAAATTACAAATAGAAAAAGAAATTAAGTATATTAAAAGAGAAGAAGAACAAGATGATTTGATGTTAAGTTTAATTTCTGAAGATGAATGACAATCAAGAGATAAAACTGGAAAAGTTGAATATCTAAATTATTTATTAGAAAACAACGTTATTGATGAAGATGAATTTAAATTTTTAGTAAGAGAAGAAAACCTAGTAAATGTTAACAAAAAGGATTTAAGCAAAGAGTTTATTAAATCAAATGATCTTGAAAAAGACATGTTTGAAAATGATGATGATGATGAAAATTCTCCTTATTATGAACTTGAAAAAGATCCATCATTAAAAAATAGCAGAAATCAAAATGAAACTAATGAAAATAATGAATCTGATATATCTTCAAATGAATATGAAAGATTCATTAATGAATTAAGAGACAATTAAAAAAAGTGATATTGAAATATCACTTTTTTTTAATTCACTAATTTTTATTTTCTAGCAAAAAATTTATTCCTGTTTCTGTTAAAACACTTCCATTAATTGTTTTTGCAATTAAATTTTTTTTAATTAAAAAAGGCTCTATTTTATCTAAAATAGTTTTTTCATCAACATTTAAAATTTGGGATAAAGTTTTTAATCCTAATTTAGTATTTTGATTAATGCACATTAAATATGCTAAATCAATTTCATTAATTCCTTTTTCTAAAACACCAATTTTTTTTAATATTTCTTTTGGACTTAATTCAGATTCACTAGAAGAAAAGTCTAAAAATCTTGCTAAAATTCTTTTTGCAAGTCTTGGAATACCTTTAGATCTTTGTGAAATTAATTCCAATACTTCATTTTCTATTTTGATATTACATTTTTTTGTAGAAAATTTTAAGACATTAAAAATTTCTTTTTCACTATATTCTTTAATGTTAATAACTATCCCAAACCTTTCTTCAAAAGGTGTGGGAATATTTCCTAATTTTGTAGTAGCTCCAATTAATGTAAATTTTGGAATGCTAACACTAGTTAGCTTTTTATTAAACTCTTTACCAATTTCTATATTTATCTGAAAATCTTCCATTGCTGAATACAACAATTCAAAACATTTAGGATTAATTGAATGAATTTCATCAATAAAAACAATACTTTTTTCTCTTAATGAATATATTAAATTGATAACATCTGTTTTTTCTTGGATTTCAGATCCTTGAATAATTTTTAAGTCTTGTTTTAATTCATTGGCTATAATTTTAGAAAGAGTTGTTTTACCAACACCTGCTGGTCCATAGAATAAGCAGTGATCTAATGTGTCATTTCTAATTTTTGCTCCTTCTATATAAATTTCAAGGTTTTGTCTAATTGTCTTTTTTCCACAAAATTCTTTTAAGTTTTGTGGTCTAATTTGTAACAGTTTCATTCAAAATAACCTTAATAGCTTTACTAATTAAATCACTTAAATCATCTTCTGTAACATCATTAATTTCAGAAACTAAACTATTCATTGCTTTTTCAATTTCACTTTTTTTATATCCCAAAGCTTTTAAAGCAGAAATCAAATCAGGAATCGGATTATATTTATTAATTTTTGTTTCATCTGATTTTTCATTACTTTTATTATTTTCATACTCAATTCAATTTTCTTTTTTAAATTTAAAAGAAAGAGCTGAAATAATAGAAAGAGCAATTTTTTGATTAAATCCTTCTAAAATTGATAAGGATTCAACATCTTCATTTTTGATCAATTCTTTAAGCATATCTATGTTATTTTTTAAAATTAATAAACTTGTTTTTGGTCCAATTCCATTAATTGATAATAATGTTTCAAAGAAAAATTTTTCTCTAATTGATTTAAACCCATAATATTC
>CAMWHH010000035.1 GCA_947174035.1 uncultured Mycoplasma sp.
ATTCCATATAATTCAAAACCTTTACTTGTAATGAAATGAACAATTGGATTAGTTTTAAAATTTTGTGAATTAATTGTAATAACCAATGTTGCTAAGTAAACTTTTTCAAACTCATTAATTTTTTCTCAATCTCATTCTAAAATATATTTTTTTGATTTATCTGAAACACGTTCACAATCAAACCGGTGAATGAATAAAATCCCTTTATTTAAGATTCCAATGATTTGCATTCCAGGAAGTTTTGTACAACAATCAGTAAAAATTGATTTTTTATAGTTAGCAATGTTTTTATCTTTAATATTATTAGCAATTAATTCAGATTTTTGTCTTCCTTTCAAAAGAACTGAATAGTATTTTTTTCATTTTTTTGTTTTTGATAAAAATCCATAAATGCTTTCTTTATTTTGTGAATTCTTATAAAAATTTAAATAACTTTCAAGTGATTTAAAATTTAAATATTCTAATCTTTTTTTAATTTCTTTAGCAGATTCTAAATTATCTCCTAATGCATTTTTTAGTTCTTTAACTAATTCACTTGATTCTTCATAATTGTTGTCTAATAATCTAAAAACTTTTTTAGCTTCATCAACTGTTGTAAATTTTTCTCAATTAGAATTTGCTAAAACTTGAGTTCCATATTCAAAAGTTAAAATATCATCTTTAATTGGTTGATAATTTAAAGAAACTCTTACTCCTTCTTTATAAACATTTTTTAAATACATTATTAGTTCAGGTTTATATCGATAAGCTAAATCTAAAACTGTAGAACCTTCATTAACTACATACCATTTGTTGTTGTTTAAAAGTAAAACATCATATATTTTAGTTATTTTGATATTTTTAATTTTTTTCCCAATTTCTTTATCTGATAAATTAAAAATATCAAACATTAATTCATTTTTAACTTCACTTTTACCTTCATCTTCACTTTGTTTGTACATTCAGTGAGCAGCTACTCCATAATTTGCCATAATATCCATTTTTGTATTTCTAATTTGTACTTCAAGCATAACTTTTCTATAAGTTACTGTTGTGTGTAATGATTGGTACAAATTAAGCTTTGGAGAAGAAATATAATCTTTAAAAGTAGAAGGTAAAAAGGTGAAATTAATATGGATCAATCCAAGTACTTCATAACATTTTATTTCATCACTATCAATAATAATTCTTAGTGCAAAAATATCATGGATGTTTTTAATATCCAATCCCTTTTCTAATTTTTTATAAGTTGAATAAATCCCTTTAATTCTTTCAATTAGTTTAAAATTGTATTTTCTTTCAGTTAGTATTTGATTAATTTGATTAACAACTAAATTCAAACTCTCACGGTTAAGTTTTAAAGACTTATCAATTAAATCTTTTGTTAATTCATACTTTTGTGGTTCAAGAACAGAAAAGGATAAATCTAATAGTCTAGTTTTTTGTTGGTATAATCCCAATCTTCCAGCAATATTGGCATAAATTGTAAAAGTTTCATTAGCAATTCTTAATTGTTTTTCTTTTTTTAAATGGTTAATTGTTTCCATATTATGCATTCTGTCAGCAATTTTAACTATTATTGGTCTTAAATTGCTTGAAGCGCTCATAATTACTCTAATAATGTATTCTGAGTTTTCTTTATCATATCTTTCTTTACTTCGGTTTTCTTCAGAAATTTTTGAAACCTTAGTAACAGTTTGAACCATATCTAAAATGTTTTTTCCAAATCTTTTTTCCATTTCTTGATCAGTACAATCTGTATCTTCTAATACATCATGTAATAATCCAGTAATAATGGTTGGAATATCCATTTTTCATTCAGCTAAAAAAATTGCTGTTTCTAAAGGATGAATAATATAAGGTTCACCACTTTTTCTTTGTTGGTCACCATGTTTTAATTCAGCAAATTCATAAGCTTTTTTAACCAATTTAATATCATCAATTGAATTATTGCTATTTTTTAATATTCCAATTAATTTAGATAATCTTTTTTTTATGTTTGGATTTGTCATAATAAGTACTTTATTTTTTAAATTTGTAATAAAAATAATTAAATTTAGATTATTATAATATCTAGAATACAATAATTTTTTATTGTTTAATACATTATATTTAATTTTTTAGCAAAGAAATTAAAAGTCATTTTTTTATAAAAAATATATATGTTAACAGTAAGAAAAGAACAAACAACAAAATTTGTATTACTTTAAGGAAAAACTATGCAAAAAAATAACAAAAATAATTTTAAAAATAAAGATTTTCACAACAATGTAAATCAAAATAACCAAAACAATCAGGTTAATAAAACAAATCTTGTAGAAGATGATGAAGTGGAAATTAAAGAAGAAAAAATCCACACTGATATTAAAAAAATTCCTGATTCTGAAAAGGTAGATTATAGTAGGTTTAAAAATATTCCAATTAGTAATCAATTTATGAATAAACCTAATACTACTTATATTTTTGCTGTAGGTGGTTTGGATGAAGTTGGGAAAAACTCATATGCAGTTGAACATAATGAAGAAACAATTATGGTAGATTATGGGATTAAGTTTGCAAGTAGTGATTTATTAGGAATTAACGGAATTATTGCAAATACTGCATATTTTGTAGAAAATAAAAGACCAATTGATATGTTATTAATCACACATGGTCATGAAGATCATATTGGTGGAATCCCATATTTATTGCAAACTACAGAAGTTAAAAAGATTTGTGCACCAGTTTTAGCAACTGAATTAATTAAAAGAAGATTATCAGAATTTAAAAACCTAAAATATAATCCTGAAATTATTGCTTATGAAGATAATTCAGTATTTAAAACTAAATACTTTGAAATTGATTTTTTTAGAGTTTGTCACTCAATTCCAGATTCATTTGGAATGTGTATAAAAACCCCAGATGGTAGAATCGTAAGTGCAGGAGATTACCGTTATGACTTTGGTAAAGATACAGATGATACTAACATTCACAAGTTAGTTGAAATGAGTAATCGTGGTATTGATGTTTTTCTATCTGAATCAACAAATAGTGATCAACCTGGGTTTAGTATTTCAGAAGATAACATTATTAACAATGTAGAAACACTGATTAAAAACGCAAAAGGAAGAACATTTGTTGCAACTTTTGCATCAAATTTGGGAAGAATAGAAAAAATTATTGAAAGAGCTATTAAACTTGGCAGAAGAGTTTGTATTATGGGTAGAAGTATGGAGTCAAACATTAAGACTTCAAAAAAATTAGGTTATTTAAAAATTAGTGAAACTGATTTTATTAGTGCTAAAGAAGTTGCAAATTGTAAAGATAATCAAGTTTTGATTGTTTTAACAGGGTCACAAGGTGAAGAAATGGCAGCTTTAAATCAAATGGCTGAAGGTAAATACCAAAAACTATCATTAAAAAATACTGACACTATTATTATGTCTAGTAATCCAATTCCAGGAAATTTTAAAAGTGTAGAAACACTTGTTAATAAGCTATATAAACAAGGAGTAGTTTTACATACTAATACTCCTAACTTTAGAATTCACTCTTCAGGTCACGCAACAATTCAAGAGTTGCAAATGATGTTTAAAATTTTAAAACCTAAATATTTAATTCCTATTCATGGTGAAAGCAAAATGCTTAGTGCAATGAAAAGAAATGCAAAAGCAATTGGAATTGATCCAAACAATGTTTTTGTTTTAACAAATGGATTAAAAGTAGAATTAAAAAATCATGTTTTAACTCAAACAAACAACCGAATTGATGCTGAACCAATTTACATAGACAAAAAAGTTGCTTCAAAATCTACAACTGATTTAATTAACAAAAGAAAATTATTATCAGAAGAAGGAATTTTTAATGTAATTGTGATGGTAGATTTCCAAGCAAAAAAAGTATTGAAAAATCCAATGTTAACAACACGAGGATGTTTCTTTGCAAAAGATTCTTCTTCTTTAATTTCAAAAATTTCTTTTAGTATCAAAGATGAAGTTGAAAAAGTTTTAAATCAGGGTGAAACTTCAAAACAAAGAATTACTGATTTAATTAATAAAACAGTTAAATTTTATGTTTGAAAAAACAAAAAGAAAAACCCAATTGTTACCACAACTATTTTTGATAATTAATAAGCATTTTAAAATCCACTTTTTGAATAAGTGGATTTTTTATTTGTTCTTAGAAATAAAAAACTACACCCGCAAGTGTAGCTCCCGGTCAAGCATAAATTAATCTACCCAACCAACAGTATAATTATATGCTATAGATAATGAAATTTTTTTAATTATTTTTTTAAAATAAAAAAAGTATTTATCCATAATTATCCAAATTTATCCAAATTTATTAAAATTTATTCTTTTTATAAATATAATAGTTTTAAGGAGATTGTTAATGTCTATTTTAATTGAAGAGAAAATCATAGAGTTTTTAAAACTTAAAAAAGTAGTAAAGCCAAAAGAAATTGAGAAAAAATTTAATTTACCATTTTCTACTGCAAGAAGATATTTAATAAAATTGGAATCAAAAAATATCATTAAAAGAACTTTTGGAGAAATAGTTTTTGTTGATGGTTTTAAAGAAAATATAGATGCTAATGCAAATAAAAGAATTTTAGAAAACACTTTTATTAAACAAAAAATTGCAAAAAAAGCAATTGAATTTGTAAACAACTACAAAACAATTTATTTAGATTCTGGTTCATGTTGTTATTTTTTACTTGATTATTTAAGCAAAGAAATAGTGATTTATACTAATTCGATTTTAAATGCTAATAGAGCTATTAATTTAGGGTTTAAAAATGTAAACATTATTGGTGGTTCAATAAAAAATGAAACTTTATCAATTGTAGATATAGATACGGAATTTATTAAAAAAATTAATTTCCCAATTGCTTTTATGGGCGTTAATGGAATTGATAATTGTGGTAGGTTAACAACTCCAGAAAAAAGAGAAGGAATAACTAAAAAAATTATTGCCAACAAAAGTGAATTAATTGTTGTCCTAGCTGAAAAACATAAAATAAATAATAAATCTTTATATGATTTCACTCCAGACAATAAAGAAATATTGGTAGTAACAGATCATGAGCAAATAGATGATGCTAATAGTGAAAACCTTCATTTTATATATGTTTAAAAAAGGAGTCAGAGAATGATTGGAACTAATCAATTTTTTAAAAAAGATTTGGTTATTACCAATAAAAAATTTAAATCAAAAAATGAAGCTCTTAAATTTTTTGCAAAACTTTTAGAAACAAAAAAATATGCAAAAGATTATAATACAGTGTTTGACAAAGTCTTAGAAAGAGAAAATCAATTTAGTACAGGAATTGGAAACAAGATTGCTATTCCACATATTAGAGATGATGTAATGAATGAATCTGTTATTCTCTTTGCAACTGTTGAACCCCTTGAATGAAATTCAGTTGATAACATCAAAGTTCAAAAAATCTTCTTTATTGCTATGAGCAATAAAGAAGGAACTAATTCTCATATGGATGTTATTGCAAATTTATCAAGACTATTCATGAACCAAGAATTTGTTAAAGATTTAGATTTGGTAAAAAACTATCAATCTTTAATTAGTTTATTAGACAAATATGCTGAAAATAAAAAAGAAGCTAATAATTTAAATTCACAATCTGATTATGATATTGTTGCAATTACTGCTTGTCCAACAGGAATAGCTCATACTTTCATGGCTGCACAAATGCTTGAAGATAGTGCAAAAGAAATGGGAATAAAAATTAAAGTTGAAACTCAAGGAACAGATGGTGCTAAAAATGTTTTAACACAAAATGAAATTGATAATGCAAAGGGTGTTATTATTGCTGTTGATAAAGTTGTAGATTTATCTAGATTTGCTGGAAAAGAAAATGTTTTAGAGATGGGAACAAAAGCTGTAATAAAAGATGCAAAAAAAGAAATTCAAAAAATTTTAGATAACAAAGGTAAGAAAATGCCTGGTGTAAAATCTACTATACAAAACGGTGACATAGGTTCTGAAGATTTAATGTCATTTAAAGGTTTTGGAAAAAGGTTATACAAAGGTGTTATGAATGGTGTCAGTTATATGTTGCCATTTGTAGTTTTTGGAGGTATCTTAATAGCATTATCTTTTTTAATTGATATTGAAAATGCTAATACAGCTGGTGGTAATTTAGGGTCTGTTAGCCCAGTGGCTAAATGGTTTAATTTATTAGGTAATTTATCTTTTGGATTAATGGTACCAATTTTAAGTGCTTATATTGCATATGGTTTAGTTGGAAAATTTGGATTATTACCTGGTTTTATTTGTGGGTTAATTTCAGCTGGACAGTTTGTTTTTCAATTAGATCCTGCTACTGGAAGTATTGATTGACTTGGTACACCAAAATCATCAAGTGGTTTTTTTGGAGGAATTGCTGGAGCATTTTTAACATCAGCTTTAATTATTGTATTTGTTAAATATGTATTTGGTAGTTTACCAAAATCATTAAATGGAATTAAAAATATTTTATTTATCCCTTTATTTGGAACTTTAATAATAGCTGCGCTATTTTGAATTGTTAATATACCTTTAATTTATGTAAATTATGGATTTTATAAATTTTTAGATCTTATGGGTAGTAATCAATATCTTGCACCATTACTGGGGTTAGTTATAGGATTAATGATGGCTGTAGATTTGGGTGGTCCAATTAATAAAGCAGCATATTTGTTTTCAATAGCTACAATAGAATCAGGTACTGGTACAATAGCAATGGCAGCTTCAATGGCTGGAGGTATGGTTCCACCTTTAGGAATAGCACTTTCTACTTCTTTCTTTAGAAAATTATGATCTCAAGAAGAAAGACAGACTGGAGCAACTTTATACATTATGGGTCTTTCTTTTGTTAGTGAAGGAGCAATTCCTTTCACAGCTAAAAATCCTAAGGTTTTACTTCCAGCAAATATTGTCGGTGGTGCAATAACAGGTTTATTAGTTGGTGCTTTACAAATTACATTACAAGCACCACATGGTGGTATATTTGTTTTTGCTCTTGTTAAAAGTTCATTATTTGATACTGTAAATTTACAAATAGGTTTAGGAATTACTTTATATATTGTTACAATTTTAGCAGGTGCAATAGCATCAATGTTGATAATTTATTTTTTAACAAAGTGACAAAACAAAAAAACTAAAGAACCAAATAATGCTGAAAACAACACTAATAAAAATAAATTTTCTTTTAAAAATATAAAAAAATTAAATAATATCTTTAAAAAAATAAAAATTTATAAATATGATTTACACAATCACTTTTGCCCCATCAATAGATTATGTTATTAAT
>CAMWHH010000036.1 GCA_947174035.1 uncultured Mycoplasma sp.
TTTTTTTATACTGACTAAAAAGATTTATTTTGTTAACAACCAATAATAAATTTTGATTATCTTTAAATTGAGCAATTAAAGAATCTTTAATGTTAAAAATATCTACAACTAAAATAATTGATCCCAAAGTAAAATCAATGTTAGATAAATTTTTATTTATCAATTCATCATCAACATAAGTGTTTTCTAAAACACCATAGTTTTTTAATCGGAAACATCTTTTACAATACAAAGTATCACTTTTTGGATTTGGTACATAATTTGGACTTTTTTCATCTTTTGAAAAAAACTCACCACAACCCAAACATTTTTTATTATAGTAATTCATTTTCATAGTCATTAAATTCACCTAAAGATACATCAAATTCATTTAAAATATTTTCTTGTGATAATTTTTTATATATAAATTTTTCCATTAATTTAAAAAAGAAATTTACATCACTATTGTTTGTTGAATCAATTAAAGGAAAAACTAAAATACTTTTTGCTTTCAACCAATTTGCTAATAAAATATCAGTTAAAAACTGATCTCCAATAAAAACTATTTCATCGAATTTATAAGGAGAGTTTTTAATTCATTTTCTGATTTTAAGAGCTATGGGCTTTTTGCAACTTCATAAATAATGCTTAATGTCTGTTGTCTCTTGTAATTTTTTTACAAATGTAGAAACTCTTTTTTTGGTGTTATTAGAAGCTATTAAAATTTCAAAACCTTCTTCTTTAGCACTATTAATGAAATCAAAAACAAATTTGTTTGGATACATACTAAAATAAGGAACTAAGGTATTGTCTAAATCACAAACAATCAACTTAGTACCACTCATTTTAAGTGCGTGCAAATTTATTTCTGAAACATCTCTTACAAAAATATTTGGTCGCAAATAATTTAACCAAAAAGTATTTATTTTTTTCATATCCTAATTATATGATTTTTTATAAATTAATACCTTACCTTTTTCATCATTAAAAAATCCAGATTTTTTAAACTCAAGTTTTTCAATTAAATTTATAGATTTGGTATTTTTTTCATAAACTGTACAAATAAAATCATATTTTTTTAAAGAAGTTGCCATTTTTACTAATAATTCACTCACTATTTCAAAAGCATACCCTTTTCTTTGAAATTTTGGAATTATAGTAAAACCAATAAAATACTCATTTCTATCATCTTTATTAGAAACAAAAATTTCGCCAATCAATTCATTAGTTTCTTTTAAAATTAGTGCAAAATTCCCACAATCACTATAAAGGTTTTTAGTTTCGTTTTCTTTGAACATATTTAATAAATCAGGTTGAGAAAAACAACTATATGATTGGTACTTGAAACAATTTTCATCATTTCGATATTTAAAAACTTTATCAACATCTTCTTTTTGAAAATGTCTAACATAAAGTCTTTCAGACTCTAATAATCTTTCTGATTTTTTGTTCTTTTTTTTATTTTCTGAACTAGAAAAATTTTCTAATTCTTCTCTTTTTTCATCAGATAAACTTTTTAAATTAGTGAAAATAACATTAATTTTTTGAGTAATACGATTTCAACAACCTAATGGTCCTATATAAATTTTTTCTAAATCATTAAAAAAATCACTTCCAAAAACTTCAATATTTTTAACTATAACCATTGCTTTTTTCTTTCAAATAAAAGAGGAAAGATAAATATTAATTATTGATAAAACTAATAAAATAATTGCCACAAAATAAAAAGGGTTTTCAGAAAATGGTTTGCCATAACCTGCATATCCAACAATGACTAATATGATTGATATAAAAATAACTAAATAAGAAACAAAAATGCACAATTTAGCTTTAAATGATAATTTATTTAATAACTTCAAATTTTGTTCCATATTTTTCTAAAGACTTTTTCTAGTCTTCATCTCCATTGTCTTGTTCATCTTCATCATAATCTTCTCAATCATCTTCTTCGATGTCATTAATGTCATCAATTGAAAAATCATCATCCTCATCTGAATCTTCTTCTGATTCATCATCCAATTCGTCTTCAAATTCGTCATCTGAATCATCTTCTTTATTTAAGTCTTCTTCTAATTCATCATCCAAATCATTTTCTTCATCTGAATCATCATCAAATTCATTATTTTTATCTTCTCCTGAAGATTCATTTCAATCATTAGAATCATCAAAATTATCTTCTGATTCATCATCATTTGTTTCAGGTTCTTTTTCTAAATTATCATTATCAAATTCTTCTTGTAACTCTTCATTATCATTTGTTTTATTATCGATTTCATTTTCAAAATCAAATTTTTCGCTTTCCAAATTTGATTTATAACTATTTGATTCAACAAATTCTTCTTTATTATCAACAGAAAAATCTGAATTTTGATTTTTTTCTTCATAATCTTGGTTTTCATCAAAATTATTATTTTCTTCACCATCATTTTGAGTATTTGAATGTGATAATTGTTTTTCTACAAAATTATTTTCCTCTTTTTTGCTTTCACTCAAATCATCATCTTGTGAATCATCAAAATTTTCATCTGTTTTCTCTTCTAATTCTAAAGAATCTTCATTAATAAAATATGATTTTTTAGGTTTTGAAAAAGATTTAGTTTCATTATTTTCTTCAGTCTCTTCAAAATCAGTTTCTTTTTCTTTAACTTCATTTTTGCTTTGTTTTTCTTCAGATAAAGTATTAAAATTATTTGTTTCACTCAATTCAATAAAAGATTTTTCAATATCTAAACATGAGCTTGAAATAATTGTATTTTTATCAATTTTAGTAATTAAATTCATTCGTGATTCGTTATCACTAATTGGAACTTCAGAAACTTTTAAAGGAATAATCTCATTGTTTTCAAGTAATAAATAAATTGTGTTTCTTCCGCCTGTGATAAAACCTGAATTTACTAAATATGGATTTGATTCAGTTTGCTGAAAAATTCTTTTACCAAGTTTTGATCTACTTGTTGAAACAATATCATTAACATGAATTCTTTTTGCTCCTCTATTTGAAATAAAAAATAAGAAATTCTCATTTTTTGGAATAGGAACTACAAATCCAATGCAGTCGTTATCCTTTAAAGTCATATTTTTTACACCAGCAGCAGCACGACCAACTATCGGAATTTCTTCAATATCATATTTTGTTGCAAACCCATTTTCAGTAACTGAGATTAGTTCTTTGTGTTCTGGTTTTAAAACATGTGCACTTACAACTTCATCATCACTAGTTTTTAAACTAATTAAACTTAAATATTTTGCAGTTCTAGCTAAACTTAAATCTTCTAGAGTGATTCTTTTAATAAAAGAATTTCTAGTAGCTAATAAAATCTGTGTATCAATATTTGCGTTTTTAGAAACAGAAAAAGCCAAAATTGTTTTTTCAAATGAATCAATAGTAACAAGTTCGTTTATATGAACACCATTGTCTTTTAATTTTGTCATTTTAATTTTATATGCTGGAATTGTAATGACTTTACCACGACTTGTTAAACAAACTAAATAATCTAAAGTAGACATTTTAAAAATATCTACTGGAATATCAGCATCTTTAATTTTAGTTTTTGATAAATCAAATTCTTCTATATTTTCACCAATAAATTTAATGTAGTTATCTCTTGTAACAATACATGTTCCATGAACTTCTTCAATAATATCAGCTGTTTCTACATCTAATTCTTCAACTTCATTTTCAATTAATGTTTTTCTTTTGTAAGCAAATTGTTTTTTATATTCTTCTAAAATACCAATAATATACTTATTTCGGTAATCGTTAGAATTTATAATCATTTCTTTTTCTTTAATGAATTCTAGTAAATCTTCATATTCTTTTTTTAATTTTTCTGTATCATATGAAGTTAAAATATACAATCTTAAATTCACAATTGCTTCAGATTGTCTTTCATTAACTTCGAAATGATTTTGAATTTTAATTTTTGCTTCTTCTTTACTAGCAGAACTTTTAATTAAATCAACTAGGATATCAATTTCACTAATTGCTTTAATTAAACCTTCAATAATTTCTTTTCTTGCAAGTGATTTATCTAAATCAAATTTTGCTGCTTTGATTACAACATCATTTGCATGTTCAATAAAAGAATCTAAAATTTCTAGCAAACTTGCTTGAACTGGTTTACGGTTTTTAATTAAAACCATATTTGCATTATAAGAAATTTGCAACTGTGTTTTTTTGAATAAAAAAGTTTTAATAATATCTAAATCTTTTTCAGTTTCAAATTCCAAAACAATTGAAATTCCTTCTTTATCTGAATCATCTCTAACTTCTTTAAAACCAGGTAATTCATTATTAAATTTTATTTCATCAAGTGATCTAACAATAGCAGCTTTATTAGTGTCAAATGGTATTTCTTTAACAACTAATCTTCTAATGTTTTTATTGCTTCTAACTGGTTCTTCTTCGATTTTTGCTCTAATGAAAAATTTACCTTTTCCAGTTTTATAAATTTCATCAATAAATTCTTTTCCTTGAATGATTCCACCAGTTGGAAAATCAGGACCTTTGATAATCTTAGCAATATCAGATAAATCAGAATTAGGTTTTAAAATTCTAGCAATTGTTCCATCAATAATTTCACCCGGATTAAATGGTGGAATATTGGTAGCATATCCTGCAGCAATTCCAGTTGCCCCGTTAATTAAAATATTTGGAATTAAAGATGGCAAAACAGTTGGCTCTTGTTCAGAGTCATCAAAGTTGTTAATAAATTTAACAGTATTTTTATTTATATCTTTTAAAAGTGTTTGACCAAACTTTGATAAACGACATTCTGTATATCTCATTGCAGCAGGTGAATCACCATCAATTGATCCTTTATTACCCTGCATGTCAATTAAAGGCATGTTGTTTTTTCATTCTTGAGCCATTCTAACCATTGCTTCATAAATTGAGCTATCACCATGAGGGTGATATTTACCAATTACTTCCCCAACAGTTCTAGCAGATTTTTTATATGGACTATCATAAAAAATCTTTAGTTCATTCATTGCATGTAAAATTCTTCTTTGAACAGGTTTTAATCCATCTCTAACATCTGGTAATGCTCTGTCTTGAATAATAT
Source organism: uncultured Mycoplasma sp. (assembly GCA_947174035.1). GTDB lineage: Bacteria > Bacillota_I > Bacilli_A > Mycoplasmatales > Mycoplasmoidaceae > Malacoplasma. The sequence continues at coordinate 5,046 of CAMWHH010000036.1, forward strand.
ATTTAGCATACTTACCAAAACTTTCAGACATAATGTCATCAAGGGAACGGTTTCAAATTTTATCATTATTGTTTGCCATAAATTATCCTTCCATTTCAAAGTCAACATTATCTGTAATTCAATCTTTTCTTTTACTAGAATCATCACCCATTAAAACAGAAACTCTTCTTTCTGTTAGGGCAGCATCTTCAATTGAAACTTGAATTAACTGTCGTGTTTCTGGATCCATTGTAGTACTTCATAATTGGTCAGCATTCATTTCACCTAACCCTTTGTATCTTTGAATTTCATAATTAGGATTATCTTTTTTTAACTCATCAAGTTCATAGTCTTCTCATACATAAAATTCTTTTTTATTTTTTGTATTAGTGAATTTATACAAAGGAGGTAAAGCGATAAAAACATTCCCATTTTCAATCAGTTCTTTCATGTAACGATAGAAAAAAGTTAATAATAAAATTCTAATATGAGCACCATCAGTATCAGCATCAGTCATTATGATTATTTTGTTGTACTTAACATCTGATAAAGAAAAATCTGATCCTATGCTCCCACCAATTGAAGAAATGATTGTACTAATTTCTTCATTTTTTAAAAGGTCTTTTAATTGTGCTTTTTCAACATTAATAACTTTACCTTTTAGAGGTAAAATTGCTTGGTATCTTTTATCTCTACCAAGTTTTGCACTACCACCTGCTGAATCTCCTTCAACTAAAAATAATTCAGTAATGGATTTATCTTTTGATTGACAAGGTGTTAGTTTACCAGAAAGGATTTTCTCTTTTCTTTGTCCTTTTAATTGCTTTACTTCTTCTCTAGCCTTTCTTGCAGCAATTCTAGCTTCTCTTGATAAATAAGCTTTTTCTATAATTGTTTTTGCATCTTTTTTATTTTCTTCTAATCAATATGTAAATTTATTTTTTACTATATTTTTAACAACTGAATAAGCTTCTTGTGTAAATAATTTGTTTTTAGTTTGACCTTCATAAGAAATTAAACTTTCAGGAATTCTCACACTAATTACACAAACAAGTCCTTCTCTAAAATCACTACCTTCAAAATTCTTTTCTTTCTCTTTTAGTAATTTTCATTTTCTAGCATAGTCATTTAAAGTTTCTGTTAAAGCTGCTTTAAACCCAGTTTCATGAGTTCCACCTTCTTTTGTTTTTACAGAGTTAGCAAATGAAACAAAAGTTTCAGAATTTGTATCATTGTATTGAAAAGCTATTTCAACTTCAATTTCTTGTTCTTTACCTTCAATGTAAATTACATCACTAATTGTTTTTTGATTAGAATTAATAAATTGAACAAATTCACTTATTCCATTTTCTGCTAAAAAAGTGTCAACTTTTCTAGTGTATTCATTTTCAAAAATAATTTTTAATCCTTTAAATAAAAAAGATGTTTCTTGAACTCTTTCAAAAATTGTTGAAGGATTAAAAGTAATATTTTTGAAAATTGTAGCATCTGGCAAAAATCTTACAGTTGTACCAGTTTTATTTGTAGAACCAATAATGTGAGATTTTTGTTTTATTTTTCCACCATTAATGTATTCAGATTCAAAAACCTTACCATCCCTTTTTACAGTAACAGTCATTCAAGAACTTAAAGCATTAACTACAGAGCTACCTACACCATGTAAACCACCTGACATTTTATAAGCTGAATCACTAAACTTTCCACCAGCATGTAAAGTTGTAAAAACAGTATCAATTGTAGACATTTTAGTTTTAGGGTGAACACCAGTTGGAATTCCTCTACCATTATCTTCAACAGAAAAAGAACCATCACGATGTAATGTCATTTTAATAGTGTCACAAACACCTGCCATTACTTCGTCAACAGCATTATCTAATATTTCCCAAATTAAGTGATGTAAACCTCGTTGGTCTGTTGAACCAATATACATTCCAGGTCTTTTTCTAACAGGATCTAAACCTTCTAGAACTTTTATATCAGACTCTTTATAACTACTCATACTTACTTACCAATAAAAAATTAATAAAAAATAAATTTTAACCATCAAATAAATAAAGTTAAAAAATAGTAAATTTCAAATAACTATTACTA
>CAMWHH010000037.1 GCA_947174035.1 uncultured Mycoplasma sp.
AAAAAAATCATTTTAGTGCTTTTACTTGTGCCAGTTTTTTGATAGACTTAAATAAATATTCTAATTTTTTATTAAATATTTTTTGAACAACATTATTTAGATATAGGATTTTTTCATGAAAACTGGTAAAAAAAGATTAATACTTTTATCTACTTTTGCGACTACTTTAGGTTTATTAACAGCTATTCCTTTAAGTATTGTTTACTCTTCTAATTCGACTAATGAGATTAGAAAAATTAATTCTACAGAGCAAGATGAAGAAAAAACACTTGTTCCATCACAAAGCATTTCTCAAAATTCTAACTTGTCTACAAAAACAGGTCCTTTAACGTTTTGAGGTAACAAAATTACTGCTCTTGATTGATATGGTTCAAAAATTTGAGATCTTGATATGAGCCTATATGTAGCAGGTAGTAATGGTAAATATGGAGCAGATGCTACATACAACGGAAGTTGAAAAAGAGCTTGATTAAACTGGGACTATAGCAGAGATACTGATACCATTTGAATTTTAGGTCATGGTAATAATGGAGATAGAAACAGTAAGCAATTACTATTTTCAGTAGATGCAATTACTGGAAATATAAAAGAAACAATAGATCTTGGTGTTACTGGAACTGTTTTCTTTGTTTCTGCGCTAGCATCTGGGAATGTAATGTGTTATGGAACAGCTACTACTTCATATGATGGTACTGCTTTCTTGTATGATGCAAAAACAAAAACAGCTACTAAAATTCAAGGAAATAGTAAAGAACAAGCAGAAAAATTGCAAGATGATAAGCAAGGAACTACTCTTAACAAGGATTATCGTTGAGCTTTTTCAAATCTAATTCCTGTAGCAAATAATGTTAATTTTGCTGAAATTTATGCTTTTGGTACAAGATCAAGTGTTGGTGATAATGGATTTAGTCAAGCTACTTATGACGTTTATTTTATTATGGTTGATGACAACTTAAATTCAATAAATCAAAGTGGGTGAACTACACCTAAAAAAGTTGCAACTGGGATTCAAGGTTTTAGAAATAGTACAATTGCACCACAACGTGATTACTTTACATTACTTAGTGGAAAAGTTGCTACTGTTATTTATAATTCTGTAGTTATTATTGATCCAGCTAATTTAAACAATATTAAAACTTCAAGTTTTACAATGAGTGAAGCTAAGTGAATTCAGTCTTGAACAATTGATGCTAATGAAAATTTATACTTTAAATTTAAAGAAGATGAAAAAATTTATAAAATTGATAAAAGTATTTTAAATTCAACTTCAGGTTCAACTTTATCACCACAAACTTATTTAGATTTAGCAGGAATTAAAACAGATAATATTAGCAATTTTGCAAATAATTTTGTAATTTACAATGTTTTTGGTTACACTGGACAACTAATGATGATTAATTCACAATCAAATCTTTATATTACAAATCCAGAACTTCCAGCTGATAACGAAATTACTAAATGAGGATTAGCAATTGGGGTAACCCAAAACCAATCTAATCAATCAGTAGGTGACTATAAAGGGTTATTGAATACAGAAAATTCATTTCAAAAATCTGCTGATTTTGAAATTAACACTTCAATTCTAAATTCAAAAATTCCAAGTGAAATTACTCAAAGTGATGTTACTCCATTAAACAATGCATTTTTTAAAGCAAGTTCTGCGTATAAATCATTTGAAATAAGTAAGATAAATGATATTGCTGGTACTTTTGATGTAACTGTTAATTTATACCAAATTCCTTGATTTGCTTCAGTTTTACCAGATGATGCAATCCCTACTAAAATTGTTAAAAGTTTTCAAACTACAAATAAGATTAACAATAAAGTAAGTTGAAAAACATTATCAACTTCAACTGACTATGACTTTTTAAACATGTTACCTTCAAACTTAACAAATCAAGATGTTAGTAATTTAGATCCTTTTCAAATTTCATTCCAATCTCAAACAATTACTAATGCTAGTGGTAATTTAATATATCCAAGAAAAGATTATTCAATCACTTCTAGAAATGATACAACTGGTAAAGTTACAGTAAGAGTGGATTATAGATATGTTCCAATGGGAATTACATATACAGGTAATAATACAAATGAAGTATTAACTTACTCATTAACACATGAATATACTATTTTTAACACTTCAACTCAAAGTCAATTTAATTTTATGGGTGCAGCTAATAAATCAACAAATAATGTAGTACAAACAATTGATGTTAGAAATGTTCCACAATTAAAATCATTACTTGAAGCAAATACACTACCAAGTTCATTTTCTTCACTAGCAACTAATAATAAAAATAATGCAGGATTTTTACAATTCATTAACACTAGTTTAAGTAAAGGATATCCACTTTCAAAAATTAGTTTCTCTTTAGTTCCAAATGACAATGAAGGTACTTTACAAATCACTGCAAATATTTCTGCAAATAATTCACCAGACAAACAAGCACACACATACATTGCAAAATATATTAATTTAAACAAACAAGCAAATTATAATTTTCAATTTTTAACTGGTGTTAAATCATTTAACACAACTCCTTTTAACACAGTTTTAGCATCATCAGTTACTGAAGGTGATGTAATTGCATATCTTGTAAGATATCAAGGTTTTAATTCAAATGATTTGAATATTTCTTTATCTCCAAATGATGCAAAAGGAACTTTAGCAGTTGCAGTTTCATTAAATAGAAACTATGCTAGTGAAATCGCAAATAGAGGTCACGGTTTTACAAATTATCAAGCAAATTATACATTTGAAGGTTTTATGACTACTGAAGAATACAATAATAAATTTTCAGTTGAATTTATTGATGATAGTTCAGTAAGTTTATTAGATTTTAAATTAAAACAAGTGCAAGAAATTTATGATACTTTAGTTACTGAAAAGAAACCACTAACAGTAGGAAATCAATCTTATAGTAATTTAAATCAATTGATTGAAAAATTACTAGTTAGCAAGATGGGAACAGCTGTTCCAACTAATTGAAGTAACAACACTAACATCGAAACTAAAATGTATATTGATAACTCACTAGGAATTGCAAGTTTTTATGTAAAAATTCCTCAAAGTTTACTAAATGGTGCAAGTAGTGATTTAAATTTAATTGCAAATTATTCAGGGTTTGTTCAAGGTAACGTTGATAAAACAAATGACAACTTATCATTTGTTTCAAACAACATGTTAAAAAATTATTTAGTGTCTAAAGGTTTTTTTACTAGCGAACAAATTCAAAATTTATCAACAGTTGAATTTAGTGATTGAATTAAAAAAGATAATAATATTAAAAATTTAATTACATATTATACTGGTGAATACAAAACAAAATTAGATAGTAATAATTTTGATTACACAGTTGTTACTAACCAAATTCAAAAAACAATTTCTGTAACTGTAGATTTTGGAACAATGACAAATAAAAATTCTTTATCAAGTTATAGTATTCAATATATTTTGTAAAGATGAAATATCAGTTTTTAAAACAAGGTTTTTTCAAGCAGACCTTGTTTTTTTTTTTTTTTTTAGGATAATAAAAATAATTAATATATTCAGTTTATAAATTATTTTTTTATTGTATTATAGGATCTTTATGAAAAAAACAAAAAAAAGATTAGTTATTTTTTCAACTGCTTTAACAGCTTTAAGTTTGTCTGCTGCAATTCCTTTGGGTATGTTTTATTCAACAAATAATTATGCAAATCAAATAAAAAAACTAGAACAAAATAAACAAGATGACACAAAAGAATTAGTTCCAGCTCAAAGCATTTCACAAAATTCTAACTTATCTACAAAAACAGGACCTCTAACTTTTTGAGGGAACACAATTACTGCACTTGATTGATATGGTTCAAAAATTTGAGACATTAATATGAGTGATTATGTTGTAGGTGACAATAACCAAACAGGAACACAAGCTTTATACAATAAAGGTAATTGACAAAGAGCATGACTTAATTGAGATTACAATAGAAACACAGACACAATTTGGGTTTTAGGATACTCTCACCAAAAATATAATAAAGTCCAAAAATTATTCGAAATAAATGCAATCACTGGTAAGCTTGTAAGTGAAAAAGAATTAGGTACTAATGATACTGTTTACTTTGTTTCTGCTTTAACATCTGGAAATGTAATGTGTTATGGAACAGCAAGTAGTACATATGATGGTACTGCTTATTTATATGATGCATCGAAAAAAACTGTCAGCAAAATTAGTGGAAATAGTGCTGAAAAAGTTCAAGATTTAAAAGACATGGAAAATAAAGTGCTTAATAAAGATTTTCGATGAAGTTTTTCCAATTTAATTCCAGTGGCTAAAAATATAAATTTTGTTGAAATTTATTCTTTTGGTACAAGAACTAATACGGTTGGTGATGGTTCAGCTGATTTAGCTTCATATGATGTTTATTTTTTAATGGTTGATGATAACTTAAATTCAATAAATCAAAGTGGTTGGGAAAAACCAAAAAAAGTTGCAAGTGGAATTGAAAATTATAGAAATAGTAAGGTTGCTCCACAAAGAGATTATTTTTCATTACTAAGTGGTAAAGTTGCAACAGTAATTTATAATGCAGTAGTTATTATTGATCCAACTAATGCAAGCAATATTAAAACTTCAAGTTTTACTATGAGTGAAAGCAAATGAATTCAATCTTGAACAATTGATGCAAATGAAAATTTATATTTTAAATTTAAACAGGATGCAAAAATTTTTAAGATAGAAAAAAATATTTTAAACTCAGCTACAAATCAAACTTTATCACCAACTACTTATTTGGATTTACAAGGAATTAAGACAAATAATATCAATAACTATGCAAACAATTTTGTAATTTATAATGTGTTTGGTTATACAGGACAATTAATGATGATTAATGCACAGTCATCAGAAATCATTTCAAATCCTGCTTTACCATCTGACAACAATGTTGATAAATGAGGTTTAGCAATTGGTGTAACACAAAATCAGTCTAACCAATCAGTTGGAGACTATAAAGGTTTATTAAATACAGAAGAATCATTTCAAAAATCAGCAGATTTTGAAATTAATGAATCTATTTTAAATTCAAAAATACCAAGTGAAATTATTCAAAATGATATTACTCCTTTAAATAACTCTTTTTTCCAACCGAACTCATCTTATGTACCTTTCCAAATAAGTAACATAAATGATAGTGAAGGAAAATTTGATATTACTGTAAATTTATATCAAGTACCATGATTTGCATCATCTCTACCAAATGATGCAATTCCAACAAAAATAACTAAAAGTTTTACTACAAAAAATAAAATTGATAGCAAAGTTAGTTGAAAAACTTTGTCATCATCAACTGATTATGATTTTTTAAATATGCTACCTTCGAATTTAACAGTAGATGATGTTAAAAATTTAGATCCTTTCCAAATTTCTTTTCAGTCACAAACAATAACTGATGCTAGTGGAAATTTAATGTATCCTAAAAAAGAATACTCTATTGATAGTAAAGATGACTCATCAGGTAAAGTTAAAATTAGAGTTGATTATAAATATGTACCAATGGGAATTACATATACTGGCAAAAATAATAATGAAATTTTAACTTATTCCCAAACACATGAATATACTATATTTAATCAGTCATCACCTAGCCAATTTAATTTCATGGGTTCAGAAACAAAAGCTGAGGATAACAAGATACAAACAATTGATGTTACAAAAGTTCCCCAATTAAAATCCCTACTTGAAGCTAACAATTTACCAAGTTCATTTAGTTCATTAGCAAATTCAAATATTAATAAAAATAATGCTGGGTTTTTACAATTTATTAATACTAGTTTAAGTAAAGGATATCTAGTTTCAAAGATTAATTTTTCTTTAATTCCCAATGATAATGATGGTACTTTGCAAATTACTGCAAACATTTCAAATGCTAATTCGCCTGATAAAAAGCAACATACTTATATTGCAAAATATACTAATTTAAATAAACAAACAAATTACAAATTTGAATTTATTACAACTGCTACAAGTTTTGATAAAACTGCTTTTAATACAATACTAGCCTCATCGGTTACAGAAGGTGATGTAATTGCATATCTTGTTAAGTATCAAGGATTTGATTCAAATGATTTAAATATTGCTTTATTTCCAAATGATGTAAATGGATCTTTAACAGTTTCAGTTTCGCTTAATAAAAGTTATGCAAGTGAAATTGCAAGTGGAGGACATGGTTTTACAAATTATCAAGCAAATTACACATTTACTAACTTTATGACAATCGAAGAATATAATAATAAATTTTCAGTTGAGTTTGTTGATGATAGTTCAGTAAGTTTATTGGATTTTAAATTAATGCAAGCTCAAGAAATATATGATGCACTTGTTACTAATCAAAAATCTTTAAAAGTTGGTGATAAAACTTATACTAACTTACGTGATTTAATTGAAAATTTATTAGTTAAAAAAATGGGAACATCAGTTCCAAGTAATTGGGTTAATAACACAAATATTGAAACTACAATGTATATTGATAACTCATTAGGAATTGCAAGTTTTTATGTAAAAATTCCTCAAAGTTTATTGAATGGTGCAAGTAGTGATTTAAACTTAATTGCTAATTATTCAGGATTTGTTAAAGGTAATGTTGATAAAACAGATGACAACTTATCTTTTGTTTCAAATAATATGCTAAAAAATTATTTGGTTTCAAAAAGTTTTTTTACAAATGAACAGATTAATAATTTAACACCTTCTGAATTTAGTGATTGAGTTAAAAAAGAAAACAATGTTAAAAATTTAATTACTTACTTTACTGGAGAATATCAAACAAAATTGGAAAGTAACAAATTTAACTATACAGTTATTACAAATGAAATTCAAAAAACTGTTTCAATAACAATTGATTTTGGTGAAATGACAAATAAAAATTCACTATCAAGTTATAGTATTCAATATATTTTATAAGTAGAAAAATAGCAATAAAAAAAACATAACTATTCATTTAGTTATGTTTTTTACTCGATTGAAATATGAAGTGCAACGCATAATAATAAAATTTATGTGGGCACTTC
>CAMWHH010000038.1 GCA_947174035.1 uncultured Mycoplasma sp.
TTTTTTTTTTTTAAAATTTTAATTTTTTATTTTAAATTTTTTTTTATTTTTTTTTTTTTTTTTTTATTTTGTGGTAAGTTAAAAATAGTGAGATAAAAATGAAAAAGATAAATTATTTTAATATTTTTACTTTATCAAATCCAAATAGCTCAACCATTTGAACTATTAAATTTTTCATTTATAAGTCTATTATTAGACAGTGTTGTATTAATAATCACAATTTTTATATTAGTTACTGGAGTAATTTTTTAACAAATAAATAGTTATAAAATTTTTAAATATTATTTTTCATATTTTTATTAAATTACTCTAACAAATATTTTTTGGAAGAGTAATTTTTCTTTTTTATTTTTATATCACTAGAAAGGAAAATCATGAAGAAATTATTTTTTAAAATCTGTATTGGTCTAGCTACAACTGCAGTTGTAGTAGGTGGTGGATTAGCAATTGTTACAGCAGGTTCTACATCTTCACATTCTGCTGATACTTATACACCAACTTCTTATAGTTTTTTAAAACCATTTACTATTAAAGACTATGAAGGAACTAAAGATTTAGAAGTATCAAAAGAATCTTTTATAAATGCTTTAAAAAGTTATGGTGCTTCACAATCTAATCCAATGGAAATTGACTATATAACTCCATTTGGGACTTTAGGACCTTTAAACACTGCTATGTACAATCAAATTCAAAATGAAATAAATTCTACTTTATCTGATGGATTAATTAATTTTTCTTGATTATTAGCAACAAATGCAAATCCTTCAAGCACATCCTGATTTACTCAAGGTAATTCAGAAATGGGGTTTTTATTGTGATCTGCTGATTATGACGATGTAGGAACTTGAATATCTGCTTGATTCAATATGGATGAAAATGGAGACAACAAAGGTAATTATTTAAACACTTGAAAAGCATTACATGACAGAATAAGACAAGTTTTAAATAACAAAGATTATTTTGTTGATAACTATTCACAAAGTTATTATGATGCTGCTTTAGACTTACTTAAAAATTTAGAAAATTTTGATTTATATAACAAATACACTTCTAGTGATACAACAACTGCAACTGACTTTTCTAAAATTCCAACTGATTACAAACAGGCATTTAAAGACATTGGCAAAGAAACTTCAGGTTCTTTAAAAACAGATTTCTTTTTCTCACAAATATTTTTAGGAGAAACTGGTAGAAACATGGCGAATTTTATTATTCAAGTATTGGATGATCAATATTTGTTTATGCCCACTCCTTCAACAGGATTTAACTACAGAGACCCAATGCTAAAAGATCCACAACTTATTGTTAGAGACAGTCCTTTTCAAGGAACTCAAATAAGAGATTATGGAGTGAAAAAAGTTGGAGAATATACTCCTATGGATAATACAGAAAGAGGAGTAATGAGAAGTATATCATCAGTTGGCTTTTTTGATTCAAGTGCACAAATTTTTAATCATCAAGTTGGACAAGCAACACCTTATTTAAATCAAAATGATGTAGGTCAAATTTCTTTAATAAATGTGGAAACAACAGGTGGATGGGAAAATGATAATCCTGAAGCTAAGCCAGTTGACCATTGAAGGTTGAATGGTGCAACAGAGTTGAACATCTATGACAAAGATGATAAATTGCTAGAAACTTTTAAAAGAGAAAATGATTTAAATTTTACAGATAGTCAAATTGAAAATTTACAAAAAGCAGTTAAGTATGAATTTAAAATTGATACAGCAATGCAATGGGTTGATGAGAAAGGTAATCCAAAACAAAACTTAAGTGGAAAAGATTTTGAAAGAGGTTTTGAAGCATATTGATTATCTTCAATGGCAAATTTACAGCAAAATTCTTATTTCATAAATACAATGAATTTAGACTTACAAAATACTGTTAATAAGGATAATAAAGAAGAAGATATTACAAGTCCTAATTATGATGTTGATAATTTTACAAGTACAGATGATACTTTTACAGTTTATGTTAAAGAAGCAAACACTTTGCTATATCAATATTTAGCAACCGGTTATTTTTGAGCATTACCAAATACAAATGAAAAAGTTAAAAGTATTAAAGTTGGAGATGCTTTTACAAAAAATGACGATGGTACTTTTAATATTAATTATTCAAAAGTTTATGGAGATGGATCTAATTCAAATGATGTTAAAAAAGATTTTTGATCAGCTGCACCATATTATTTAAGTAATTTAACAGATTCAGAAGCTACTTTTTCTTATAACAAATACTATTTTGATGCAAGAAAAAATGATTTATTAAATAAGGATGATAAAGTTCAAAAATACATTATGAGATCTATTCCTTCTGTAAATGCAGCAGCTTTGTATGAATTTTTTAAAAATGGTCAAACTTCTTCAGCACTTATTCCTTCAGATTTGTCTACTACAACTTTAAATAGTGCATATATGCAAGACAAAATTATTTACATAGGTGCTAGTAAAACATCACAGTCAAATTATGCTATTTGAAATGGCAATCCATATGATAGTCAAGGGAATCCCAAAGATACTGTTAGTTCATTAACTGCAAAATTTTTAAGTGATTTTACAAGTGATAATGCAAGAATCATCAGAGCTGGAATAAATGGATTTATTAACTGATTCAATATTTCTTTAACTGTATATACAGGTGGTGATTATGTTTATTCAGCAATTCCTTATGGTGTTTATACATGAAATGAAACTGAAAAAGATGAAAGTGGACAAGATATTGTAGTTCAAAAAGAATTATATGAAGAAATTTATAAGGGTGTTTACAATCCGTTTGAAATAAAAATTAGTGAAGAAAATAACTGGTATAGTGGTTCTTCGTTGCCAAGACCCATTAGTGAATATATAGATGTAGGAATCGGATTAGGAGGTAAAGAAAATGATTAAGTATTTTTTAAAAAGAGTAATTTTTGCATTTATTTCACTTTTTATAATCGTTACTGTAGTTTATTTTTTAACTAGTTTGCTTCCTTATTTACCACAAGGTTTTAATAAAAACGTTCATGAAACTGATCAAGATTATTACCAAAGATTAGCGCAAATTGGATTAGGTCCTTATGGTAAGAGTGTAGTACAAAGGTGATGAGAATATATAAGTGGAATATTTCATGGCGATTTTGGAATGTATTTTGCAAATCAAACTAATAATATTCCTGAGTTATTTTTTAATAGAGTTCCATTCACATTTTTAATCAGTTTTATTGCTTTAGTAATTTCAATTATTTTAGGTTTAGTTTTTGGAACTATTTGTGCTTTTTATCGTGGTAGTTGAATTGATATATTACTAAATGTATTATCAACAATTTTTATTTCTATTCCTTCTTTTATCTTTGCTTTAGTGCTTATAAAAATAGGGGGAGCAACAGGGATACCAATAATATTTATTCAACCTGGAAATAATGACTATACATTAGATGGAATGTTAAAATCAATGATTTTACCAGTATTATCTTTATCTTTTGGTGTGGCTGCGTTTTTAACTTATTTTATAAGAAATGAATTAGTTGAAGTAATGAATCAAGATTATATAAAGACAGCAAAATCAAAAGGTCAATCGACATTTAAAATTTTAATTAAGCATATGTACCGTAATGTGGGAATTCCTTTGGTATCTGCAATTGCACCACAATTTATTGGTATTTTAAGCGGGTCATTAATTATTGAAAGATTTTTTGGAGTTACAGGACCAGCTAATTTATTGGTAAGTGGTTTATTAAATGGTGAAATAAACTTAGTTTTATTTAATATAGTCTTTTTTGGCTTAATTTATTTTATTTTAGATATTTTAATGGATTGTTGCTATCCTCTAATTGATCCAAGAGTAGTTTTAGTTGAAAAAAATAATTTCTCATATTTAAACAGAATTATTAATTGATTAGGAAGATGAAATTGAGTTAATAATTGGAGAAAAATTTGAAATAGAAATTCAATCTGAATTGAAAATGATTCACAATTTTTTAATTATTTAAAAAATAATAATCGTTTTGATTTGAAAAAGAAATCAGTGAATTTAAATTTACAAGAACTTTTAAATATGAAAGTCTTAAAAAATGCAAATGATTTTGATAACAAAAGATTTTTGGTTGTTCAATCTAGTTGGTACAAAATAGTAATAAATAATTTGGAAGGAGGTAATAGAAATGGCTAGTCATCAACATCTAGGTAAAATTGCTTTAATGGAAAGTCAAACTATTGATTTTAAAAAACTTGATATTAAAAGCGATGATCTAACAATTGTTGGTTTTAAATACAATAAATCTTTAGAAAAAACACTAACAAAACCTACTAGTTTTTTGGTTGGAGTTTTAAAAAGATTTTGAAAAAATAAATGAGCTGTTGGATTTTTATTTTTACTTATTTTAATTTTATTTTTAACTATTATTATTCCTCTTGTTTCTCCTTATCCAAGCTTTGCACCAATTGTTTCAAATGTTACACCAACTTTCATCAGAAGTTTACCTCCACGGTTAATTGGAATGGATCCAGTTCATACATATGAGGGTCAAATTAGTAATGTTTTAATTCAAGCATTACAAAAATATGATCAAAGTCTACCTGATTCGCAAAAAATTATAGTTAGTTATCAAATTTTACAAGGAGGGACTTCAGCAATCTTAACGATTCACCCATATCGTATTCCACAATTGAGTAATGTTTATCCAGTTATAGGTACTGATATCAATGGTTATGATATGTGAACTAAAATGTGAGCTGGATTTGCAAGTTCTTTAGGACTAGCAGTATTAGTTAGTGTAATCTCAATCATTATAGGAACTATTTATGGAGCAATTGCTGGTACATTTGCAGGTTCTACAGTTGATATTGTCATGATGAGAATTATAGATGTAATTGGTAGTATCCCTACAATTGTATTGTTAATAGTTTTAAGTTTAGTTTTATCATCAAGTGGTTCAGCTGGTGGATCAATTAATAGTGATTCACTTGCATTCTCACTAATATTAACTAATTGAATGAGCCCAGCATATTTAGTTAGAATGCATATTATAAGAACAAAGGATGCTGAATATGTTCAAGCAACTAGAGTAATTGGTGGTAGTAGAGCAAGATGTATTTTTGTACATATGTTACCAAATATTTCTGGAAGAATTTTTGTTAGATTTGTTAATACAATTCCTGCAATTATTTTCTTACAAGCATCACTTATCTTTGTAGGTCTACAATCTGCTGATACAAACACATTTGGTCAAATTCTACAAGATACTTATGATGTAACTAATGTTCCGCAAATGCTATATGGACCAGTGGTATTGTTCTGTTTATTTTCTGTTTCAATGCAAATTATTGCAAATGCAATAAATGATGCAATTGATCCTAGAGTAGTAGGTAGATAACAATGAAAAAAGAAGATATCAAAACAGAAAAATTATTTGATTCTGAAATTTTAAGAGCTAAGAATTTAAACATAACTTTTAAAACTAAAGATGGTGATTTAAAAGTAATTCGTGATGTTTCAATTTCTGCTGATAAAGGAGAAATTGTTGGAATAGTTGGTGAGTCTGGAAGTGGAAAATCAGTTTTAGTAAAATCCTTTATTGGTTTTAATGACAAAGCAAAAATTGAGGCCTCAACTTTAAACTTAGATAATATTAATTTATTAGATGTTAAAAAAGGAAAATGAAAAAAAATAAGGGGTAGTGAAATAGCTTATATTCCTCAAGATCCTTTAACTTCTTTAAATCCAACTATGACTATTGGAAACCAATTGAAAGAAGCATACGTAATTTCAGAATGAAAAGTTTTCAAAGAAAGGTTGAATACTTTATTTGAATTAAAAAATAAAAATGAAATAACTTTTTCAACTTTTTTAAAAGAAACTTTTAAAAATTATTTTTCATATAAAAGAAATACAAACAGAACAAACACAAAGAAAAAATTTGAAGAAATTTTTAAATTTATTGGAATTGAAGATGCAACTAGAAGATTGAAATCTTATCCTAATGAATTTTCTGGAGGGATGAGACAAAGAATTGCAATTGCGATTGCTGTTATTTCTAAGCCAAAAGTTATAATTGCTGATGAGCCAACAACAGCACTTGATGTTACCATTCAAGCAAAAGTTTTAGATTTATTAAAAAAATTAAAAAAAGAATTAAATGTAACCATTCTTTTCATTTCTCACAACATAGCGTTAGTAGCAAATTTTTGTGATTTTATTTATGTAATGTATGCTGGAAAAGTTGTTGAACAAGGTTTGGTTAATGAAGTTTTTACTGACCCTAAACATCCTTATACTTGAGCATTAATAGCATCGTTACCAGATGAAAAAGCAAATTCAGAACTTGTTTCAATTCCAGGTTCACCTCCTAATTTATTAGATTTACCAAAAGGAGACCCTTTTGCTGAAAGAAACAAATATGCATTAAAAATTGATTTTGAAAAAGAACCACCAATGTTTAAAGTAACAAATACTCATTGAGCAGCAACTTGATTACTTTATAAAGATTTCAAAAATTTTAAAATTCCACAAGAAATAAAAAACAAAATTGAAATAGCAAAAAAATCATTCAACAAAACTAATAGCAAAGGAAAAAATAATGAAAAATCAAAGTAGTAAAAAAGAACTAAAGTCAAAAAACAATAATTTGGTTGAAGTCAATAATCTAAGTGTTTTGTACAAAGTTCAAGGTACTTATTTTAAAGCAGTTGATGATATTAGTTTTAAAGTTAGTGAAGGTGATTTTTTTGGAATTGTTGGTGAGTCAGGTAGTGGTAAGTCTACAATTGGTAAAGCTTTTGTTAGATTAGTTACTCCATCAGGTGGTAAAGTTTTATTTGAAAATAATTTAATTTCTTCAAAAAAAATCAAAAGAAAAAATAAAAAATTTTTACAAAATAATATTCAAATGATTTTTCAAGATCCTATGGCATCTTTGAATTATTCAAAAAATATTTTGCAATTAGTTTCAGAACCAGTAATTATTAATGG
>CAMWHH010000039.1 GCA_947174035.1 uncultured Mycoplasma sp.
ATTTTTTTAAATTCTTTAACAGAATTAACTTTAATAAATTTAAAACCATTTATACATCTATCTTTTAAAGAAAAAATAGGAATATTTTCTTCATTTAATAAAGAAAGTATAGCAGTTTTGTTTCTTGAAACTTTATTAAAAAACAAAATTCTACCTGAAAGTCCAGACTGTAATCTATCTTGATAAAAGGTTTTAGTAAAATCTGTTTCTTTTGCAGAATAACTTTCTGAAATAATTAAATTTTTTGTTTTTAATAATTCTTGATAGATAGTATCTTTATCTATTTCACTGATACCTTTTTTAGAAATAGCAACAATTGATGCACCAATATTTAAAAGGTTTTCAATTATTTCTTTTTTTTCATAATGAATTATGAAAACAAAATCATTTAAATTATTTTTTATTTTGTCAAAATCCTTAGTTGATATATGATCATCTAGTAAAGAAATTTTCAAATTGCTTTTATTTAATAATTTCACATTACCTTCATAAAACAAAATAAAAGGTGGTTTTAAAATTTTTTTCAACTCTTCTGGATAATTATCATCTAGAATTGTTAACCAATTTTTTTTAATAGAATTCTTGGTTTCTAAACAAATAGCATCACTTATCATTTCTTTGTTAGAAATAGAATCATAAATTTTTTCTCAATCACCATTATGTTTAATGGCAAAATATAGTAAAACATTTCTCAATTTTCCTCCAATAGCTTTTTTTAGCTATACATATTAGAGAGGTAAGAAAAAAAATAAAACTGCATAAAAATATTTGATTTTTTGCAGTTTTATTAACTAATCTAAATAAATTTTAATCTCTTGATCATCAATAATTTTTTTTAAAATAAAATCGAAAAAAGTTTCTTCATTATTGTTACTTGTTTTGTTTTTTTCCAAAATATTTATTAATATTTCATCTGCTGATAAATTTAAATACTCAATATCAAAATATTTTTTAAAAATGAAACTTTGGTTATTTTTTAAAATTTTACTAAACAAATGAATAACTAAATCTTTTTTGTCGACCAAATTTCTGTTAACACAATTTATTAAAGCTAAATTTAATCCTATTTCATAGGTTTTGACATTCTTAAAAAATACACCAGGGGTATCAATTAGATATAAAGAATCAGAAATTTTAATATTTTCAGATTTTCTTGTTACACCTGGTCTATTTTCAACATTTAGAATCTTTTTATTAAATAAAAAATTTATTAGAGATGATTTTCCAATATTAGGTAAACCTACAACCATACCAACAAAAATTGGATTTTTTAAACCTTTTTTCAAAAAAGATTGTTTTTTAGGTTCTAGACAAGAATTAATATAATTTACTATTCTATTTTTATCTTTTGAATTTTTAATAGATGCATAAAATAGATTTTTATCCTTATTTTTTTCATCTATCAAATCACTTTTTAATGCAATTTTTATTATCGGTTTATTACTAAAAATACTGATTAATTCACTGTTAGAAGATGAGTTAGGAAGTCTAGAATCAATTATTTCTAAAATAAAATCTATGTTTTTCTTTTTTTCAGAGATCACATCAACTGTTTTTTTCATGTGACCAATAAATCAATTTATTTTTTTTTGTTCTTTTTCCATATTTTTAAATATTTTTTCTTGCTGCATTTAAAAAACTATAAAAAATGGGGTTAGGACTTAAAATTTTAGTTGTAAATTCAGCATGGAATTGACAAGCTATAAAAAACTTATGATTTTTAATTTCAATAATTTCAACTAAATTTTTTTCTTTATTAATACCTGAAAATACAAAACCATTTTTTTCAAAAATATCAGTATATTTTGAATTAAATTCATAACGGTGTCTGTGTCTTTCAAAAATTTCATCCTTTTGATAAATGCTATATGTTTTGGTATTAGGTTTAATTTGACACGCAAAATTACCTAATCTTAAAGTTCCCCCCAAATTATGGTCTTTTTCTTTTCCTTCTAAAATAGTAATAACTGGATTTGAAGTATTTTCATCAAATTCTGTACTATTAGCATCTTTTATTTGTAAAACGTTTCTAGCAAATTCTATACAAGCTAATTGCATTCCTAGACAAATCCCAAAATAAGGGATATTATTTTCTCTTGCAAATTTTATTGCTAACATTTTCCCTTCAATTCCTCTAATGCCAAAACCACCAGGAACTAAAATTCCATCATAATCTTTTAGTTCAGAAACATTTTCACTTGTAATTGTTGAAGAATCAATAAATTCTATTCTGATTTCTGTATTTAAATAGAATGAAACAATTTCTAAACTTGAAATAATTGATAAATAAGTATCTGATGCATCTAAATATTTACCCACAATAGCAATTCTTGCTTTATATTTTTTAGGTTTTTTAATTAAAGCAATAAAATTATCTCAATTTTTGTATCCTGTTCTTTCAGGTGTTTTTAATTTAAAAAAGTCAAATATAGCATTTTGAATCTTTTGCATTTCTAAAGATTCTGGCATTAAATAGATATGTTTTAAATTTATTAAAGAAAAAATATTTTCTTGTTTTATTCCTGTAGTTAAATTAATTTTGTTTTTTAAACTTTCTGTTAATTGATCTTTTGAACGAACTAATAAAAGATTAGGAAAAATTCCAAAAGACATTAATTCTTTAACAGAATGTTGTAAAGGTTTTGTTTTAAGATCATTACTAGTTAACAAAGCAATTAAAGGAACTGTATGAATAAACATAACTTGACTACGGTATTTTGCTCTTAATTGTCTAAGTGATTCAAGAAAAGGAATAGATTCAATATCACCAACAGTTCCACCAACTTCAACAACTAAAAAATCTGGTTCATATTTATTACATAAACTAACTACTTTTTCAGATATTGCATCTGTGATGTGTGGAACAACTTGAACTGTTGCACCTAAAAACTTTCCATCTCTTTCTTTTTGCAAAGTTTCATAGTAAATTTTCCCAGCAGTTACATTTGATTCTTTTGGTAAATTAATACTTAAAAATCTTTCATAATTCCCAATATCTAAATCGGTTTCATGACCATCTGACGTTACAAAAACTTCACCATGTTGACCAGGTGCCATAGTACCTGCATCAACATTTAAGTATGGATCAAATTTCATAATTAGTGTTTTCATATTAAAACACTTTAGCATCGCACCTAAACTTGAACAAGCAACACCTTTTCCTAAACTTGAAAAAACTCCACCTGTTACAATTAAAATTTTTGTTTTACTATTTAAATTTGTTGATCTCATAAATGTTTATCATTAATTTTTACATATTTATTTATATCTAATTATTATAAGAAAAAACCTTAATTTTTAATATCTAATTAACTAAATTAATCTTCTGAAAGAATTTTAACAAAAGTGTCGTGTGGAACAGAAACATTACCAATAGCTTTCAATCTTTTTTTACCTTCCTTTTGTTGTTCTAACAATTTTTTCTTTCTAGTAATATCTCCCCCATAACATTTAGCTAAAACATTTTTTCTCATTGCTGAAACAGTTTCTCTAGCAATTATTTTTCCACCAATAACTGCTTGAATTGGAATTTCAAATTGATGCTTTGGAATATTTTCTTTTAATTTCAAGCAAATTTTTCTTGATCTGTCACTAGCAAATTGACGATGCATAATTGTTGATAGTGCATCAACTTTGTTTCCGTTAAGTAAAATATCTACTTTAACCAAATCTTGTTTCATATAATTAACTATTTCATAATCTAAAGTTGCATAACCTTTAGAACAAGATTTTAGTTTGTCAAAAAAACTATACATAATCTCTGCTAACGGAATTAAATAAACAACTTTTTTTCTAGTAATATCAACATTGATTAAATCAATATATTCTCCACGATAGTTTTGACATAATTCCATAACATTACCCAAATATTCATCAGGAACAACAATTTGAGCTTTAACAAAAGGTTCTTGAATTTCTTTGTATGTTGTTTTATCAGGAAGTTTTGCTGCTGAATCTATTTCTAAAACTTTATTATCATTCATAATAACTTTATACACTACTGAAGGGGCTGTAGCTATTAAAGCAATATTAAATTCTCTATCTAATCTTTCTCTAATTACATCCATATGTAATAATCCTAAAAAACCACATCTTATTCCAAACCCTAAAGCTTGTGAAGTTTCATATTCATATGTTAAAGATGAATCAGATAAATAGATTTTTTCTAGAGCTTCTTTAAATAATTCGTATTGTGTGCTATCAATTGGATACAAACCACAATAAACCATAGGAAGAATTTTTTTGTAACCTGGTAATGATTGTGAAGCAGGATTTGCAGCATCTGTTATAGTGTCACCAACACTAATACTTTTAATATTTTTAATAGATGCAGCAACTCAACCAACCTCACCTGCAACCAATCTTTCTTTATTAATGATTTTTGGAGTATTAACACCAACAGCAGTAACAATAAAACTTTCTTTGTTTGACATAAATTGAATTTTAGTTCCAACTTTAATTTGACCATTTTTAACTCTTACCAAGCACACTGCACCTTTATATGCATCATAATATGAATCAAAAATAAGCGCTTGTAAAGGTTTATTATCATCAGAATCCAATGGTGCTGGAATCTTATCAACTATAGCTTGCATAATTTTATCTATATTTAATCCGCTTTTTGCAGATACCAATGGTGCTTCAGAACAGTCTAAACCAATTGATTCTTCAATTTGTTTTTTAACTCTTTCAACATCTGCTGATGGTAAATCAATTTTATTAATTACAGGAACTATTTCTAAGTTATTTTCTAATGCTAAATAAACATTAGATAAAGTTTGTGCTTCAACCCCTTGAGAAGCATCAACAATTAGTAAAGCACCCTCACATGCTGCTAAACTTCTTGAAACTTCATATGTAAAATCAACATGACCAGGAGTATCAATCAAGTGAAAATAGTAATCTTTATCATCTACAGGATTATGATAGATAAGTTGTACAGCATTTAACTTAATAGTTATTCCTCTTTCTCTTTCAATATCCATAGAATCTAAAATTTGATTTTTCATTTCTCTGCTTGTTAAAGTATTTGTAAATTCAATAATTCTATCTGAAAGAGTAGATTTTCCATGATCAATATGTGCTACTATACTAAAATTTCTAATATATTTTTTGTCTATTTTTTCCATACATTAATTTATTTTAATAAATAATTTTCTTTAATTTCTAAATTACCATTTATTAAATCTTTAACAAAACTTCTTTTCTTTCCTTCAATTTGAATTTCTTTTACCAAAACATTAAAATCTAAAGTGCTAATTTCTATTCCTTCTTTTGAAATTTTTGCAATTGTTCCAGGTTCTTTAATTGATTTATTCTCAGTTAATTCACAATTAAATAATTTAATTTTTTTACTATTAAATTCACAATAAGCACCAGGTATGTCTGATAGACCTCTAATTAAGTTTTTTATATCAACAGAATTTTGATAAAAATTTATTTTTTCGTTTTCTTTTGAAATGTTATATGCAAAACTTACTTTTGACTCATCTTGATCAATAGCTTTATAACAATTATTAAAAACTTTTTCTAAATCATTAAAAACAATTTCATAAACTAAATGGTTCATTTTTTTAAATAATGATGATGTAGTTTCATTATTTTCGATATTAATTTTTTTTTGACAATAAACTGGACCAGCATCCATTTTTTTTATTGTTTTCATTAAGCATACACCAGTTTCAGATTCACCATTTATAATTGCTCAATGAAGCGGGGCACCTCCCCTATATTTTGGCAATAAAGAAGCATGAACATTTACACACCCAAATTCAGGTATTGATAAAATTTCATCTGGAATAAATTGTCCAAATGCACAAGTTAAAAATGCAAAAGGTTTTAAATTAATTAAATCTTGTTTTATTTCTTTAATTTTTGTTGGTTGAAAAAAAACAATATTTTTTTCAATAGCCAGTTTTTTAACTTCTGAAAAAATGATTTCTTTTTTTCTTCCAGATACTTTATCAGGTTGACAAACAACTGCTATAACATTATATTTTTTATCTAATAAAGCTTTTAGTGCAAAGGTAGCAATTTCAGGAGTACCCATAAAAACTATTTTTTTGTCTTCACAACAGTTTCTTTTTTCTCCCATTTTTCTTTTTCTCTCTTTTCTTTTTCTTGCTTTTTAATCAATTTCTTTTCTTCTTTTTGGGCTTGTTTTTCGTTATATAAAGCTAACTTTTCCGGATCACTTTCAATTGACTTAATTTTTTTATCTTTAATTGTTTTTATGAAATTTAATTTTTTGTATTTTTGTTGTCTAGCATATTCTTTTTTAATTTTGTTTTCTTCAGCTAATTTAATAGGTAAAATTCATTTACTTTCTTCTTCATAATTTCTTTCACCTAAAGTGATAATCTTTTTTTCAACAGGACTTTTTCTACTATTACCTTTTTTAATGTTTTTTACTTCACATTCGATCGCACGTGGTTTATCTTCAACACCTGTTTTTGAATTTCTAGTCACAAAAAGAACAACATATAATTCTCTAGGTTTTTCTTTTTTATATGTTTTACCTTCTTTTTTACACTCAATTTTCTTTTGTTTTTCTTGTTCTTTTCTTTCTTTAATTAACTTCTTTTGTTTTTCTTGTTCCTCTTTTGGTAATGCTCTGTTAACAACATAAGGATCTGCTCTTTTTACAACATATGATTCAACAAGTTCTTTACCAATTTCACCATTAGATTTAAGGAATTTTTTAATGGTATCTCTAACTTCATTTCCTTCGTGTCTTTTTTGTACAACACCACCAGTACTTTGATTTTTTTTTCTTTTTTTTCATCAAAAAAAGATTCCAACAGGAACTAAAACAATTAAAAGAATTAGTAATAAATTATTGTCACCCATATCATTATCAACTTTTTATCTATAAATTAATAC
>CAMWHH010000040.1 GCA_947174035.1 uncultured Mycoplasma sp.
TGTTGATAACAGATCAAATATTGACATTAAATCACAATTTAAAAAAGTAGAAATAGGAATTAAAAATGGAGTTTTTGTATTTACTAATAATTTAACTATTGATGAATTTTCAAAAAAAATTAATAAAAGTAGTTCAGAAATAATAAAACATTTGTTTTTAAACGGAATCACTTGTAATTTAAATACATTATTAGATGAAAGACAGATTGGAGAACTTTGTTTAGAGTTTGGATATGACTTTAAAAAAGAACTTCAAATTAATGAAGACAATTTTTTAGATAATATTAAATTTGAAGATAAGGATGAGCATCTAGTTAAAAGACCCCCAATTGTAACTATCATGGGCCATGTAGACCACGGGAAAACCACATTATTAGATACAATTAGAAAAACAAATATTGCAGAAAAAGAAGCTGGTAAAATTACACAAAGCATTGGTGCTTATCAAGTAGAATGAAAGAAAAATTTAATTACTTTTATTGATACCCCTGGACATGAAGCCTTTTCAAAAATGCGTGCTGTTGGAGCAGATTTAACAGATATTGTTGTTTTGGTTGTTGCTGCTGATGATGGGTTAAAACCGCAAACTGAAGAAGCAATTGACCATGCTTTATATGCAAAAGTTCCAATTATTGTTTTCATTAATAAAATGGATAAACCAACAATTAATATCGACAAAATTTTGACACAACTTTCAGATAAAGATGTAGTTTGTGAAGAATGAGGTGGCAAAACAATGGTTGTAAAAGGTTCAGCAATTAATGGAACTGGAATTAATGAACTTTTAGAAGCTATTATCTTAACCGCTGAAATTATGGAATTAAAAGCAAACAAAGACAGATTAGCTAATGGGATTGCAATTGAAGCTAGTATGGATAAAGGTGAAGGAGCTGTTGCTGATTTATTAGTTCAAAGCGGAACACTTGCTGTTAATGATTATATTTTGGTTGGTGAATTCTATGGAAAAGTAAAAAAAATGGTTGATTACAACAAGAAAGAAATTAAATTTGCTACACCATCAACACCAGTTAGAATAAGTGGTTTAAATGGTATTCCAAAATCTGGTGATAAGTGAATTGTTACTAAAGATGAAAAATTATTAAAAGAACTTAGTACAAAAAGACAACAAAACACAAAACAGAAAAAATTGTTAAACTTTACTAGCAATTTAACTGAATCTAATGCTGATAATAAAGAATTAAATATTATTTTAAAAACAGATAATAATGGTTCACTAGAAGCAATTAAAAATTTATTGAAATCCCTTGATATTCCAGGTGCTAAATTAAATGTGATTAGAGGTGCTATTGGACACATTAAAGAGTCAGATGTTGATTTAGCAAGAACATCAAAATCACTAATTATTTCTTTTAATTTAAAAACATCATTGAAAGTAAGTGATTATGCAACTTCAATGGGAATAAAAATAAAAAATTATAATATTATTTACCAAATCAAGGATGAGATTGAAAAATTATTAAAAGGAATATTAGATCCAGTTTATGTAGAAAAAGAATTGGGAACTGTAGAAGTTAGACAAATTTGACAACACTCTTCAATTGGAAAAATTGCAGGTTGTCGAGTTCTAACTGGAGAAATTAAAAGAAATGCATTGGCAAGAATAAAAAGAAAAAACAATGAAATAATTTCTGGTGCTAAAATTAATTCATTAAAACATGGTAAAGAATCAATTAATAATGCATTGGCTGGAAAAGAGTGTGGATTTACTTTAGAAAATTTCAATGATTTTATTGAGGGTGATATAGTTGAAATATATGAAATTGTAGAGGAAAGCCATGAGTAATAACATAAGAATAGAAAGATATGAATCAATTATTTTTGATTTAATATCTAATGCAATTTCAAACCAAATTTATGATTCAACTATAAAATTGGCAACAGTTCATTATGTAAAGTTATCAAAAGATAAAAGTATTGCTAAAATCTATATAAGTTGTTATGATAAAACAATGATAAATAAGATATTAAAAAAAATAAATGCAGCATCTGGATTTTTTAGAACAGTTTTAGCTAAAAATTTAAATTTGAGAAAAGTCCCTGCAGTTGTTTTTTTAAATGATGAGTCGATTGACAAAATAGACGAAATTAATTCATTATTAGAACAAATCAAAGGAAATAAATAAGTATGGCTGATAATAAAGAAAAAGATATTAAAAGTAGTAGTGGATCAGTTTTTAATTCAAGTGATTTTAAAAATGTTGCAGTAAAAAAAGAAGATGGAGTAAAACCAGAATCTACTAATCAACCTGCACCTAACACTCCTCCTGTTCAACCTAAAAACACTATTATTCAAGATAAGAATGAAACATTTTTTGAAAAGTTTGAAAAGTCAAAAAGAGATTTTGCTAAAGAAAAAAGGAAAGAAAAAAACTTAGCAAAAAAATCAATTTCAACCAAAAATAAATTATTAGGTTTTGAAAACAGATTAAGAGATGATGGTTTTTTTAAAAAGTTTTGAATAGTTATGATTTCAGTTACTGCTGTATTACTGATTTATGCATGTATTGTGATAGGTTTCTTAGGCCCTTACTTTTCTTCAGTGGCAGATACTAGTAAGTGAGTTCCTGCTGTAAATATTTATGGTGGTTTAACTAAAACATCAATTATTTTTTCAGGAATTGCAATTTGTCTAATTCCAATTCCATACATTTTCTTGTTAGCATTGTGGTTTGTTGGAGTAAACAATGTCCATCGTAGTAAACCATTCATTGTTTCAAATTTAGTTATTTTATCAATTTCAGCAGTTCTTTTAATTTTAGTAATACCATTATCATCAATTGTATTCAATCAAGTGATTGGGTATTCACCACTGCAATAATAAAAAACAAAAAATAGAAGTTTGTGCTTCTATTTTTTTTATAATTTTTACATAGAGGAGAAATTATGAAATTATATTTAGCAGGATCTTTGTTTAACGAAGCTGAGATTTCACAAAGAAAAAAAGAGGGAATTATTTTAAAAGAAAAATTTCCCAACCTTTCTGTTTTTAATCCAATTGAACAACCTTTTAATACCAATAAAGAAAATCTTCCCACACCAATAGATATATTTAATGGTGATACTAAAGAAGTTGTTAACTGTGATATTTTTTTAGCTGATGTTACAAATAATGACCCAGGTGTTATTATGGAATTGGGAATAGCTATTACTCTTAAAATAAAGCACATTATTTGTGTTAATTCAGATATTAGAATTAAATCAGCAAATAAATATGATATTCCAACCTATTCAATGAATCACTATGTTTTAGGAGGAATTTTAAAATACGGAAAACTAGTTTATAGTTTTAAAGAAGCTTTAAGTGAAATTGAAAAAATATTAATGAAAAAATAAGAAAGGAATTATAACAGGTTAATTAATAAAATAATTAATAAATTGTTATAATTATAATTGCATTTTAAAATCACAAATGCACTCTTTGCCGAGTATAGGCTATATCCATAAAGAGGAGAATTAATAAATAATGCCAAAATATGAAATTATGCTAGTTGTAGATGGTTCAGTGAAAGAAACAGAAGCAGTTAGCGTTGTAAATGATTTAAAAACAATCTTAAAAGACTCTAGAGATTTTAAACTAGATAAGTGAGGATTAAAAGATTTAGCTTATCCAATCAAGAAAAAAACTAGAGGTTATTATTTTATACTTAATTTTTATAATGAAAATTCTGAATCAATTAAAGAATTTAGACGTGTTACATTATTAAAAAAAGAAATTTTAAGACATTTAATTATTAACCTAGAAAAGGATTATGGTTATAAAGCAAAAACAAATCCTAAAAAAATTGTTAGATCTCAGTTTAGAGCTGAAAGATACAAAAGAATTAAAGAACAAACTCTTGCTGAACAAGAAAAAATAAAAAAAGAAAGAGATACTACACCAGTTAAATTAACTGACATTTAATTGATTTAGTATTTCATAAAGGGGACAAATATGAATAAAGTATTTATGGTAGGAAGACTTGCACAAGATCCACAACAATTTGTTACACAAAATGGGATAACTCAATCTCGAATTTCAGTTGCTTCAAGCGATAATTGAAATAAAAATGAAACTTACTTTTTTCCATGTGTTGCATGACAAAGCACTGCAAACTTTATTAATGCTTATTTACATAAAGGTGACTTAGTAGCAATTGATGGAAAGTTAATAAGAAGAAGTTATGTTTCAAAAGATGGAAAAACAGTATATGTTGTAGAAGTTGTAATTGAGTCTATTAAACCTTTATATACAAAAAACAATGATGGTAACATTCCTTCATCTTTGGATAAAAATTATAAAAGTAATTTTGCAAAACCAAATAACACTCAAAGTGTAGCTAAAACTGAACAAGATGTTTTAAAACAATTTGAAGATTTGGAATTATCTAATAACAAACCAAATGATTCAAGTAGTTTAAATGATGATCCTTTTGCAATGAATGAAGATGATTCTGACAGTGTTGTTAATTTAGATTGATTAGACGAATTTAAAGATTAATTTGGAGTTTTAATATATATGGAAAAAAAAGCAAAAACCACAGCAAAAAAATCTACTTCTACTAAAAAAGCAACTCCTGCAAAAAAAGTAGAAAAGAAAACAGAAAAAAAAGTTGCAACTAAAAAAGCTGATACTAAAGTAAAAGCAACAGCAACTAAAACAAAAACAGCATCTACTTCTGCTAAAAAAACTGAAACAAAAAAAGAAGTTAAAAAAACAACTAAAAAAGAAGTAAAAAAAGAAACAAAAAAAGAAGTTAGTGCAGCAACATCAAAAGCTAAATCTACTTCTAGTACAAAAACATCTAAAGAAAAAACAACACCAGTTTCTGCTCCTGCAAAAAAAGCTGAAACTAAAGTTAGTAACAAAAAAGCAGAAATTGTTAAAGAAGAATCTAAACCAACTAGTAAACCAACTGCTAAAGTTGAAACATCAGCAGATGCACCAAAAGCAAAAGAAAAGACTGAATTTAAAAAAGATTTCAATTCAGGAGAAAAACCAAATTTTGCAAAATATAACAGAGGATATCCAAATAAATTTGGAAGAAGAAAAAGATTCTGTAAACTTTGTGCAAAAGGAATAGAACATGTAGATTACAAAGATGTAGAGTTGTTATATAAATATTTAACTCACAACCTAAAGATAGCTTCTAGAAAGGTTACTAGTTCTTGTTCTAAACATCAAACTAGAGTTTCTAATGCTATTAAAAGAGCAAGAATTGTAGCTTTAATCCCTTTCATTAAAGATTAATTTATTGATTAAGTAGAAATATTCATATTTCTACTTTTTTATTAATTAGTTATTTTTTTATATAAGATTAATATAGTTTTTTTATAGAGATTATTTTATGGATAAATTAGAAATTCAAAAAATTGCTAAAATGTTTGACCACACAAACCTTAGTCAAGATGCTAGTTATGAAAACATTAAAAAATTATGTGATGAAGCATTAAATTATGATTTTTATTCAGTTTGTGTTAATCCTTTTTACATAAAAACTTGTAAAAATTTTTTAGAAAAATCCTCAGTTAAAGTTTGTACAGTTGTAGGGTTTCCATTGGGTCAAAGCACAATTGAATCAAAAGTTTTTGAAACAATTGATGCAGTAAAAAAAGGCGCAGATGAAATTGATATGGTTATTAATGTTTCAAAATTAAAAGAAAAAGACATTAATTACTGTTTAACAGAAATCAACCACATTAAAAAAGCATGTGGAGAAAAAATTTTAAAAGTAATTGTTGAAACTTGTTTATTAACAACCGAAGAAAAAAGTTTAGCAGCAAAAATTGTTTTATTATCTGAAGCAGATTTTATAAAAACTTCTACAGGATTTTCAAAAAGCGGTGCCTCTTTTGAAGATATTGAAATATTTAAAAAAATTGTAGGTGAAAATAAATTAATCAAAGCAGCAGGCGGAATAAAAACTGCTGATGATTTGCTAAAAATGATTAGTTTGGGTTCCAATAGAATTGGAACATCTAGAGGTGTTAGTTTAATAGAAGAATTAAAAAGTAGATAGGAGAAATCATATGAAACTTAAATTATTAGCTTTAACTCTTTCAAAATTTCAAGATTTAGAAATGGTAGCTTTACTTTCAATTTTTAAAGCAAGTCAAAAATTTGAAAAAATAGACTTTTATTCACCTGAAAATAAAGATTTGGTGACAGGTCAATTTGATATTGCAAACATTAAAACCATTACTAATTTTAATGTTGATGATTATGATGTTTTATATATTCCAGGGGGATTTGGTGCAAAACTATTGAGAAGTTCAAAACCTGGAATTGATTGTGTAAAACAATTCATTGAAAAAGATAAGTGAGTAATAGCAATTTGTGATGCACCAAATGCTTTAGCTGACCATAAATTAATAGCAGAAAATCAAAAATATATTTCTTGATCTGATGGTGATATTAAAGACCCAAAAAGAATTAGTGATTTTAACACCCATGTTTTTCATTCAGGTAAATTAATAACTGGTAGATGTCCAGTTGTTACTTTAGATTTAGCATTTTATTCACTAGCTGTTATTTTTGGAAAATCTTTTAGTGATGAATTAAAAACAAAATTAATGGGGAAAAAATAATTTTAATTTTTAAAAGTTTATAAAAATCATTTTTAATTAATAACTATATAATTA
>CAMWHH010000041.1 GCA_947174035.1 uncultured Mycoplasma sp.
AAAAGTAAAAAAATTTTAAAAACGGGCAAAAAAAAAAAAAAAAGAAAACTCATATAATTAAGTTAAATTTACATAATTTAAAGGTTAAAAATATGAAAAAAGGTTTGAATATTTTTTGATTAATAGCAAGTGCAGGAGTTGCTGTTATTGGTGCTGGTACACTTGGAGGAACTTATGGTTCATACCAAAATTATCAAAGTTTAACTACATATTATAATTTTCAAGCAAAATATAATCTAAATCCTGGGTATTTAAAAGATTTTGTTAATAAATGAAATGTTGATTGGAGTAAATTATCATATAGTGAGAAACAACAATTAAATTCTCAATTAGCAGATTCACGAATTACTTTTTATGAATCTTTTCCCACATATGATGATTACCAAACACAGATGAAACAAATAAATTCAAATATGAGTGATGAGCAAATTGAAGATAATTATAATTTACAAATTGCTTTAATGAAAATTAATTATAATTACAATGCTGATCAAACAGGAGTTATTGCAGGATCAGTGGTTTTAGTTATTGGAGTAGTGTGTTTTATAATTTTCCTAATTGTATTTATAAAAAATAAAAAGAAAAAAGTTGAATAAAACCAATTGCTTTTATAAACAAAAATTAACTTAATTAATCATTATCAAAAAATATAAATTTACTTTTGGTAAATAATGATTATTAAATGATTTTAATAAAACTTAATTATATTTATTAATTCATGGTAATATTTATGGGTAATATACTAAAGACAGTAACTGGGAACCCTTAATTTGTTACCGAGGTATACAACATTTTTATAATTTTATAGTTGTAATATCTTATTGATAAGGTTTTTGATTGTCTTAGTACAGTTAAAAACCTTTTTGTATATTACAAATTTTTTATAGATAAGGAAATGTACATGAGAAAAATTATTCAATATAAAGATAATTTAAGTAGTGAGATTTCTGAAAAAATAAAATCATCTAAATCATTTATTATTTTTGAATATTCTGGGCTTGATGCTCATACTATTACAAAATTAAGAAAAGATTTATTTAAAACTAAATCTAATTTATTGGTTTTAAAAAACAACATTCTAAATAGAGCTTTGAAAAAAGCTAATATTAGTGAATTTGGTGATTTAGTTGGACCTAATGCAATTGCATGAGGAACTGAAGATGAAATAGCTCCTTTAAAAGAAGTTTACAATTTAATAAAAGAAAATGATTTTATTAAAATTAAAGGATCATATGTTGAAGGTTCTTATTTAGATGAACAAAAAACAAAGTCAATTGCATCTCTTCCAAACAGAGAAGGATTATACTCAATGCTTTTATCTTGTCTTACTGGACCAATTCGTGGTGTTCTATATGCTTTAAAAGCAGTTAGTGAAACAAAAAATTAAAAATAAATAAATTTATTAGGAGAATTAAATATGGCTAAAGTTAGTGCTAAAGATATTATTGAATCATTAAAAGAAATGTCAATGCTTGAAATTAAAGATTTAATTGAAGCTATTGAAAAAGAATTTGGTGTTTCAGCTGCTGCTCCAGTTGCAGTTGCTGCTGCTCCAGCTGCTGGTGCTGCTGCACCTAGTGAAGTTACTGTAACATTGAAAAATGTAGGTGGTAACAAAGTTGCTGTAATTAAAGTAGTTAGAGAAATTACAGGACTTGGATTAATGGAAGCAAAAGCATTAGTTGATAATGCACCTTCTAAAATTAAAGAAAATGTTAAACTTGCTGATGCTGAAGCAATGAAAAAACAATTTGCTGATGCAGGTGCAACTGTTGAATGATAATTAAATGAAATTAGGGTAAAACCTAATTTTTTATTTTAATGGAATAATAATTTATTTTTTTTAATAAACAACCATTAAAATATTTATGTGTTTATTTAGGAGATTTAAATGAGTAAAAGTATTTTAGTAGTTAATGCAGGATCAAGTTCATTAAAGTTTAAATTATATGATTGAGAAATGAATGAACAAGTTTCTGGACTTTGTGAAAGAATAGGAATTGATGGTTTTTTTAAATTAAATTACAAAGTTAATAACGAAGACAAAAAATATGAAGTAAATGCAGATTTTGCAAATCATGATTTAGCAATTGATTTTTTATTTAACAAATTGCTTGAATTGGAATTAATTAAAGATTTAAGTGATGTTGTTGGTGTAGGCCATAGAGTTGTTCAAGGAGCAAACTTATCAGAATCTTCAATAGTGGATGAAAAAGTTTTAAAAATCATTGAAGACTGTATTATGCTAGCGCCCCTTCACAACAAACCAGAAGCTGATGTTTTAAAAATTGTTATGAATAAAATGCCACATACTAAAAATGTTGCTGTGTTTGATACTTCTTTCCACACTAGTATTCCAAAAGTTAATTATTATTATCCAGTTCCAAAAGATTGAATTGAAAACTTAGGTGTTAAAAAATATGGTTTTCATGGAACATCATACCGTTTTATTAATGAAAAAATGGGTGATATTTTAATGACAAATAGACCATTAAATTTAATTGTTTGTCACTTAGGTAATGGTGCTAGTATTTGTTGTATAAAAGATGGTAAATCATATGACACAACAATGGGATTAACTCCACTTTGTGGATTAGTAATGGGTACAAGATCTGGTGATGTAGATGCTTCGATTTTTGATTTAGTTGGAAGACAAACTGGATTAACAGTTGATGCAATTTTTAACAAATTAAATAAAGAATCAGGTTTAAAATCAATTTGTGGTTCATCTGATTTTAGAGATATTCAAAGCAATGTAAAACCTGGTAATGATTTTGAATTTGCAATTGATATTTTTATTCAAAAAATTGTTAATTACATAGCAATTTATAAAAATATGCTAGAAGAAAAAGTTGATGGAATTGTTTTCACTGGGGGAATTGGTGAAAACGCTGCAGCTGTTAGAAAAATGGTTTGTGAAAAAATCAAAGGTCTTGATTTAAATGATGCTGTTAATGAATCTAAGATTGGAGATTATGCAAAAATTAGCCAACCTTTATCTAGATACAAAGTTTTTGTTGTAAGAACAAACGAAGAATTAAAAATTGCTCAAGACACAAAAAAACTTGTTGAAAAAAATTAATTAGTATATTTAAAATTATTAAAATAAAAAAAGAAGTCAAACCTAAATATTTTAGTGTTTATGACTTCTTTTTATTTACTAAATTATTAAATTAATTATTTATATTTCTTCCCAATTTGGTTCAGTGTGATAAGGACTATTTTTGTTAATTCGATGATAATAAAACTGGTTATTGTTATGGTCTATTTCATGTTGGAAACAAGCTGCTAACAAATCAGTTGCTTTAATTTCAATTTCTTTGTTAGTGAATAAATCTATTCCTTTAACCCAAACAATTGCTTTTCTGATTGATAAACCTTTGTGATCTTTTTTTACAGATAAACAACCTTCACCATTTTTTAAATACATTTTTAGAGTTGATTCTTTTAAAATTTTGGGATTAGCCATTAAATATTTATGTTCACCATTTTTGTCATCTAAATGAATATAAATAATTTTTTTTGGATATCCTATTTGAATTGCTGCTATTCCTATTCCTGGTCTAATGTTGTATTTATCAGCTTTTTCTTCATATGAAGCATCAACATAACTTATCATTTTAGATATTACTATTTCATCTTCTTTTGAAAGGGGAAAAGTAACGTCTTGAATTGGCTGTTGCATTACTGGATTGTTATCATACACTAGTCAATCAGGAGATGGATCAATTTTTTTAAACATTATTTTTTCTAATTCCTACTTTTTTATTTAGAATTAATTATAATTTTATTTTTATATTTTTTAATAAATGGATGAAATAATGGAACAAGAATCAAAAAAGACCAATGAAGAGAAAAGACAGGGGAAAATAATCATTATTAGTGGCCCAAGTGGTGTTGGTAAAAAAACAATTATTGATCAAGTTATTAATAATGCTGATTTAAATTTAACTTATAGTATCTCTATGACAACAAGACAACCAAGGGAACATGAAAAAAATGGAATTGATTATTTTTTTGTTAGTGAACAAGAATTTGAAAAGGCAATCGCAAACAATGAATTATTAGAATGAGCTGAATTTGCAAAAAATAAGTATGGGACACCTATTAAAAATTTGTATAAAATGATAAATGATCAAAAAAATGTTATTTTAGAAATTGAAGTACAAGGTGCAACTAAAGTAAAAGAAATTTTAAAAAGAGAACATTACATTTCAATTTTTATTATTCCTCCATCTATTCGAGAATTGAAAAGACGTTTAAAGTTGAGGGACACAGAAACAAAAGAAAAAATAAAGCAAAGAATTAAAAGGGCAAAAGTTGAACTAAAATTACAAAATGAATATGACCATGTCATTTTAAATGATGATGCTAAAAATGCAGCAGATAAATTACGTCATATTCTTTATGAAAAAGTTTTACCAAAAGAAAAATAATTATGGCAATTTCAATTTATAGTTTAACTTTAAAACAATTAAAAGAACTGTTTATACAAAACAATATAAAACCATATGTTGCAGATCAAATTTATGATTGGATTTATCATAAAAATATAAAGAGTTTTGAAGCATGTACAAATGTTTCGAAAGAAAATATTAACAAGTTAAAAGAGTTATTTTTCTTTGAAGAGATAACAATAGATAAATTACAAGTTGATAAAAATGATGGTACTGTTAAGTTTTTATTAAAACTAGCTGATAACAATTTTATTGAAACTGTAATTATGAAATTTAATTATGGTTATAGTGTTTGTGTAACTTCACAAATTGGTTGTAATATGGCATGTAAATTTTGTGCATCAGGATTAATTCGTAAAAAAAGAAATATTACAGTTGGTGAATTTATCAAACAGTTTTTAATAGCTAAAGAATATGTAGAAGTTAATTTCAAAAGTAATTTATCTCACATGGTTGTTATGGGGATTGGTGAACCTTTTGATAATTTTGAAAATTTAATTCAATTTTTTGAAGTTATTAAGCAACAAAAAGGTTTATGTATTAGTCCAAGAAAGATTACTGTTTCAACTTGTGGATTAGTTGAAAAAATTAAAGAGTTTGCTGATTTAAAAAATCAAGTTAACTTAGCAATTTCATTGCATGCTCCAAATAACGAGATTAGAAGCAAAATAATGCCAATTAATAAAGTTTATCCAATTGAAAAATTAATTGATGCTTTAGATTATTATATTTATGTAACTAAAAGAAGGGTTACAATTGAATATATCTTAATAAAAGATGTTAATGATAGTGATGCAAATGCAGAGGAATTAGCAAAATTATTAAAAGGGAAATTATGTTATGTCAATCTTATCCCTTATAATAAAGTAGTTGAAAATAACTACTTTCGAAGTACAAGAGCAAAACAGTTTTTTGATGTTTTAAAACAAAATGGTATTCAAGCAACTGTACGTTTAGAAAGAGGAAGTAGTATTGATGCAGCTTGTGGACAATTAAGAATTAAAAAAATAATGGAGCAAAAAAATGCAAAAGTATAGTTCAAGTAAAATTTTTGGTGGAAATAATTACATTAAATTAAGAAGAGTTTTATATTCTAAGTCTGATATTGGTTTAAGACAAAAAAATGAAGATTATGCATATTGTGGTACTAATAAAATTTTAGATAATCTTTTAATTGTGTGTGATGGTGTAGGAAGTTGTAAAGGCAGTGAGAAAGCAGCCGAAATTGTTTCTAAAACATTTATTAAAAGTTTTTTAGAACAAGAGTATTTATATTCTTCAACTGAAAAATGATTTGAAAATAATATTAAAAAAGCAAAACTGGCAATGCGTGATTATGTTTTAAGATTTGCTGATCATCACAAAATGTGTACAACTTTAGTTTTAGCTTTAACAATTCAAGATGTAATTCATGTTTTCTGAATTGGTGATTCTAGAGCATATTTAATTAGTAAAAGAGATTTAAACCAACTTACAAATGACCACAACCTGTTAAATTATTTGATTAATAATGGTGCTTCAAGAGATGAGATTGATAGAGAAGGTCCTAACTTATACTCTTTGACAAACTGTATTACAATGAGTTTAAA
Source organism: uncultured Mycoplasma sp. (assembly GCA_947174035.1). Lineage (GTDB taxonomy): Bacteria > Bacillota_I > Bacilli_A > Mycoplasmatales > Mycoplasmoidaceae > Malacoplasma. The sequence goes on from CAMWHH010000041.1 coordinate 6,047, forward strand.
TGATGAACAAAAATATGACCATGTAACAATCCCAATCAAAAAAAATACTTTTATTTTCTTAGCTTCTGATGGTTTTTATAATTTTTATCAAGATATAGGTTCTTTATATGATGTATTATCACATGAAGGAAATATGGAAAATGTTTCAGAAGATTTGGTAAATTATGCTTTAAGCAACCAATCTAATGACAATATTTCTTTTTCATACATAGGATTTTTAAAAGATTAGTTTTAATATATAAAGCAAGTAAAAGCATTTACTTGCTTTTTGTATCTTACTTACCTTTTTTGGATTAGAATATATCAAAATAAAACTAGTAACTTATGAAAAATACAAATAATCTTGGAATT
>CAMWHH010000042.1 GCA_947174035.1 uncultured Mycoplasma sp.
AATTTTTTCTTAAATAAAACTGGTATTTTTTTTATTTTAAAAATTTTAAATTTTTTTTTTTTTTTTTTTTAAAAAAAAATTTTAATTTTTTTTTTTTTTTTGCTAAAAAAGTTCAAAAAATCACTAACTAGAAGTATTTTTTGTTCTAGTTAGTGATTTTCAAAACAATAAAATTTATTTTAGTCAACTGCTAATTCAGTGATTTTTTTAAAAACAGAAAAACAAGCAACAATTGATGTTATGCCAATAAAAACACCAATTATAAAAAGAATAAAAATTTTATTAAATTCTTTTGTTACACTTTTGTAAAAATTTGACTTTGAAATCATAATAAAATTTAAAACCAAATCTACAATAAATAAAATTACAAAAGGAATTAAAAGCAAATAAGCAATTAAAAATAGTGATTTTGTTTTATCAGGATCACTCTCTAAAAATGTACTACCTGAAATTATTAAACTTAAACAAATAATTGAAAAAGCAATATTAATAAAAATTGTGATTAAATAAGTTTTACAAACTTTTCTTAAACTTTCAAAATTTTCTAAAGTTAATACAGATTTATAATTTGAATAAATTGGTTCTTTTTCTTGTAGATTTTTCATAAATAAAACAATTTAAAATTTAGATTAATTTTACAAAAAAATAAATGAAGCAATTACATAATTTTTATCTTTATGCAATACACTTCATTTAGTTTCATAGTTTTTTAATTGAATCCTATAATCTTTTATTCAAAAGGATTATTTGTTGAATTTGTTGGAGTTGGTACATTTACATGGTTTGAATTAGCATTATTAGGATTATCATAATTTGATAAACTAGACATATCAACATCTTGTCTTTGAACACTTGTAGCTTGAAATAAAGCAAAAGTTGATAAACCAATTTTTGATGCTAACACAATTTTTGGAAACATAAAAATTTCAGCATTAAAATAAGAAACTTTTTGGTTATATAATCTTCTAGCAGCAGCAATTTCAGTTTCTAAATATTGAGAAGAACTCATTAATTCTCTTACTAATGAATCAGCTTTTAATTGTGGGTATTGTTCATATTGAACATTTAAATTCATCATAAAATTAGCAAGTTGATTATCTAACTTAGCAGTTTCATTTGAATCAGTTCCACCGCTTCTGTATTTAGTAACTAAAGTTAAAGTTTCTTTTTCATGTTTCATATAACCTTTAGTTTGTTCTAATAACTTAATTAAAGTGTCTCTTCTTTTTGCTTCATTAACTTGGATATTACTAGCAGCATTATTAATTTGCATTTGTTCATTAATTAAATTATTTTTTCATGAAATACTTACAAATCAAATAATTCCTAAAGTAAAAATAACCAATAAAACTCAACCAAATTTTTGACCAAAACTTGCTTTTGCTTGTCTTTGCGTATTATCTACATTTGCATTAAAACCACCAGGGTTTTGAGGTAATCTTGTATCTACTAACATTTTGTCTCCTAATCAAAAACTTATTTATTAATTGTAATATTTTTTTAATTTAATTAAATAAATTATGTACTTCCTTTAATATCTTTTCAACAAAATCATTTTTTGTATCATATCGATTTGAAACAACATAACAGCCATATTGATCTAAAACCAGAGTAAATTGACCTTCTTTATTAAAATCATTAAACTTTTTAATTATTTCAATTAATTTATCTTTAAATTCAAAATTTTCAAATCAATCAGGATAATTTATTCAAAAACCTAATTCTGCCATTGATTTTCCAAAATTTAAATCATCATAATATAAAGGATTAATAAAATTTCTATTATTTGGTGTTATTACAAATCGTACATTAGTTTTATTTTTAAAATAAAAAAAAGCTAAATGTTTTTTTTCTTGGAAAAAATAAAATCTATCAAAAGGTACATTAATAACTTTGGCACCAACGTGAACCCCAACCACAACAACTGGGTCAATTAATTTTCTTGATCAAAATGAATTCATCATATAAGTTGCATGAACTATTGAATTTGAAACTGTTGAATTAAGATGCTGAAATCAAATTGGTTTTTTTGGTTTTTTATCACAGCAAAATCATAAGTATTTATAATCTAAAAAACGGTTCATAATAAAACTCATGTCAATTTTTTTAGAATTTTCAAAATCTTCATACCCCTCATCATCATATGTAGCAATCATATATCTATTTGTATTATGTTTATATCATTCCCTGTTTATTGCTGGAGTCAATAAAGGTAATTGCATCATACTTGTTAATCTTTGAAAATAACTAAATGCTTGCGCTTTTACTCTTGAAATTATTTCATTAAAATCAACATTTCTATGGTTTTCCAATAACCCAAGATTATCAATTGTTGTGTTCATATTTAATAAGCTATCAAAATTCATTGAATTATTGAAAACAGCAACTAAATAACCAATTTTTGAAAAATTAAATTTATTAGCATTTTCTTTTCTAAATCAATTTAAATAATCTTCTTGTGCTTTTATAGTGAAAAATTGATTTACTTTTTGTCCCAACCCTAAATCATTTTTTACATCACCCCATACTTGAATATTGTAGGCTCTAGCAAAATCAGTATTTTCAAAATTGAAATCTTTATTTTTTTTATTTTTACCATCAATAATTGCATCAAAAGACAGTTCTGGTTCAAAGTTTGTGTAAAACAAGAAAAGATTATCATTTTCAATAAAAGGAGTTTTTTCACTATGATACCCTGTTAAAGTTTCATATCTTGTAACAGTTCTTGATCTAGTTCTTCCTTTTGAATCAGTATAAAACTCAGTAGTTCTATATGGGAATGATCTACTTGCTGAAGTTACTACATCTCTTCAAGTTAATCTTCTTGCAACTATGTCATAAAAAGGACTATTTTTATACAATCCACCAATCCCTAATTTAATATCAATACTTTCTCTGTTGTTTAGTATTTTTAAAATTTCAGAACTTGGAATCAATTCATTAACTTGGAAACCAAATCTTTTAAAACAATATCTGTATATGTCTGATAAAGAAAAAGTGGCAATTGCTGCATGCATTAAATCAAAACGATTATTGCACATTTTGTTAATGTACATTTCTTTTTTACTTCTAAATTCCCTAAATTCCTTAATAACTCGATAATTTTGTTTGAATTTTTTGATAAAAAATAAACCAATAATGATAATAAAAGAAAAAATTGTTAAAAAATGAATTCACATTCTTTTAGTGTATTTTAATTCTTTTTTCTTTTCTATTATTGAAAGTTCAGATTCTTTAATTTCATTAGTAAAGTTATCTATTTCTTTAACTCTAGCATTGTTTTTATTGAACTGGATTTTAAAAAAATCTTCAACAACTTCATTAATTGCTAAACTGATGTGATCATAAAATAAATTAATTGGATTATTTGTTAATGCTGAATAATTAATTTGAAAATTTTTAATATTAAAATCATTTAAATCATCATCAAATTTATTTTCTTTTTTAATGTCTTTAGAGTTTGGGTTAACAATAAAATTTTTTGAAATGTCTACAGCCATAGCAAACATTTTCAAACCATCTTTATCCAAGTCAAAATTTATATTTTTGTATTCTTTACTATCAAGCACACCATCTGATTCAGATGGAATTTCATCAACACTTTCAGCAACATAAGTTTCTTTTTTAGCTTCACTAATTTCTAAATTATTTGGTTTTTCTTCTTCAAAATTATTTGAACTACTTTCTTCACTTAATTCATCTGAATTTAAGGTTAATTTTTTTTCTTTTTCATTCATTTTAAATACAATCCTAATACGCAAAAAATTAAAATTTGGTTATCTTAATTTTATATATTTATTTGATAAATTTTGATTAAATTTATTTAAAAACTTTTATTTTGAAATTGATTTTTAAAAAAACGAATTAAGTTTTGCTAAAAAAGAAAAACACAAAAATTTTATTTGCAAATTTTTTGTGTTTTTTTGTAGAAGTTTAAATAATAAATATTTTTATTATTTTTGTTTTTTATTTAAAAATTGTTTATTGGTTTCTATTCTTACTTTTACTATCATTGTAATTAAAACTACAATAGCAGCTATAACTAAGCCTCCAATAATAATTCCAGCAATTATTTCATTGCTCAGTTTATTGTTAAAATTTGAATTGTCAGTATTGTCAGGAAAAGTTTCAATTGGAGGCGCTTCAGTTCCTGTAAAACCACTATAAGTTATTGTTACAATAGCATCATTTTTTGGAAAACCTACAGGTAAAATTCCACTTTCATCATTTAAACTAGTTTTAATTGGGACATTAATTTCTACAGTTAAATCATTACTATTAGGAGTATTTTTTAAAGTTACAGTTGATGGATCAGGAATAAATTTTTGACCTTTAATAGTAAAGTTTTGTAGTAAGTGGTTTATAACAAAACCCTTATTGTTATCTTCAACAATTTTTTCAGCACTGTATTTTGCTTTGATATCAATTACTGCAGCATCTGTATTTTCTTTAAAAGTTAATGAAAAATCATTCTTTGTAAATCCAACTACTTGAATGAAAGAAGTGTATGAAACATTACCGTTTAAAACTTGATCACCAAAATCATTAGCATATGTAATTTCAGTTTCTAATCTTATTTCACCTGTTTCATCATTTCCAATGGCATTTTTAAATTTAACTATATCTGATATTCCTTTATCATTTAAAAATTTATCTAAATTATCTAAATTATCATTTATAACTGATGGCATCACATCATTTAAAATTTCTGAATTTTCTATTTCATTCTCAAAATTTCTTAGTGAAGAAAAATTAATTTTTGAATCCTTAGTTGGTTTAAAATCCTCAGCATTATTATTAAAATTTTCTATTGAAGTTGATAATCATTCACCATCATTTCCATCAATTACTTGTTTTGCTAAATAAAGATTTTTTGAATCAGTGTATGTATCAAAATTTACATCTGACAAAGTGTAAGGACTATCTTGAACATAAGCATCAGTTGAAACTCTATTAGCATCAGCTGTTTCTGGTTTTAAATCAACATATCTAGAATTTGTTAAATATTTATTTGCAATGATTTCACCTGGAGAATTTTGTGAAAAATCATAGGCTTCACCACTTAAGCTTAAATAAACAAAATTTGATTGTTTATCATAACCAACTGAATTAAGTTCTCAATTATTTACAACTACATCATTTTCCAAACCTGTTTTTCTACCTGTTGTTGCATCTGTACCTAAGTTTAAATTAGTTGGACCAGTCATTTGGTTGGATAAATAATTCATATAAATTTTGGTTTCACCAAAACCTGGTAAAGATGTTCCATTATCATTAATAGTTAATGAAAGTGAAGCAAATGAAGAAAACATTTTATCAAAACTATCTAATAAAAAGACAACACTTTCAGAAGTAATAGAACCATTATGAGAACTAGGCGTAACAAAAAATCTTTTAGTAATATTGTTAAAATCTGGCATTACTGATTGATTATTTATATAACCTCTATAAGTTGTATTATTCACATTGTTTACTACTCTAAATCTATAACCACTTGAATCTATATTATTAAAATCATCTTTAACAGGAACAATATAATAATTGAACGACGAATTACCTGAACCTACTGATTTATCAGGAGCACCAGTAGTATTATTACTTGTTTTATATGATAATGAAGGTTTAGAACTACTACCTTGAACCGCAGAATATAGTCATATACTAAAATTAACTCCTTTTACAGTACTTGGAAGAAAACCAAGCAAATAATCATTAGCAGCATTTACTGGTACAACACTAGAAAATGAAAAATTATTATTAGTTTCATCATTTCCTTTAACATTTGCAAAACCTGTTGAATTTTCATCAAAAGACATAATCTTTGTTGATGCTGTTAAATCACTAACTTTTTTACCTGATGTAATAACTAATTGATCAGAAGAGTTAAAGAAAATAAAAGCAGAATTATCTCTAGCAGATGCTATAACTTGATTACTAGTTAATAATCCTTCCTTTGGTACTATAATTGCACCAGAATTTATGTCCAATCCAAAAACAGTTAAATTTTTTAATGTATTATTTGTTGTTTCTTCTTGTCCAAATAATATAAACAAAATATTTTTGCTTTCTAAATATGCAAAATTAATTATTTTATATGTACTAATATCATTAATAGATTTAACTAAACTATAATATTGTTTTAATAAATTATTATCAGTTAATTTATGACTTCATAGCAATAATCCAGCATAAGTTGTAAGTGTAATTGTTTGTTTATTTGCAGTCATTCCAACTGTTGCTCCACCTGCTTTTGAAGAAGTTGTAGAGCTACCAGGTAAAGTTAAATTTACTGGTGAAA
>CAMWHH010000043.1 GCA_947174035.1 uncultured Mycoplasma sp.
GAATAAATTTAATCAGAAAGACTTTTTATTTTTCTGACAATATGATTAATTCCACTTTTGCTAATTGTAATGTTGTGTTTCTCTTTAAAAAGAGAAACTAAATCATTTAAAGAAGAATCTGGAAATTCTAATTTTAGTTCACAATATATTTTTTCTTTTTCTGATAGTTGATTATAAAAATTATTGGATTTGATATATTCAATATTATGAATTTGACTTCTGCTTGCATCAATTGATTTTTTAAGATTGGAAATGTCTAGATTATTTAATCTACTTATTTGGTTAGTATAATCTCTTGAAATTCTTTTTTCTTCAAATTCAAACATACTTTCATTTGCACCCAAAAGTTTTAAAATATCAGAAATGGATTCAGATTTTTTAACATAAACTACATGTGATTTGTTTCTTGCCAAAACAAAAAAAGGTATATTTATTTTTTTAAATATTTTTTGTACTATTTTTAAAATAGATAAATCATTTATTTTCATTTCAAAATGATAATTACTACTATTTGGGTTATTAATACTTCCACCATGTAAAAATAAACCAATTATAAAATTACTTCTGACTTTTTTGGAAATTAACCAATTTCAAGGATCTGATTCTAAAAAAAGATCATTTTTTATAAGGTTTATTCCTTCGGTAAAAGAAATGTGACAAAATTTTGAATTATTTTTTGATTCAGTTTTTTCGAATTTAACATTTTTGTTGTTGCCATAAAGATCATTTAAAATAGTAAATATAAATTTAACAATTTGACAACTTTTATTTTTTAAATCAATTTCAATGCTTTGGTTACTAATTGAAAAAAAATGACCATTTTTTAAAAAAGCAGAAAGAATTGATTTTTTTTGATCTTTGTCATATAAATTTTTGCACAATTCTTCTTTTACTGTTTGGGTAAATGTCATTTTAATTTTCCTTTATCAAATATTAAATTATATTGAATTAAAAAATAACCAAATTTTTGGTTATTTTTTAATATTTAATTATGGTTAAATTAATTTTTCAGTTTCCATAACTTTTTTTATTGCATCTAATGCTTCTTGTTCATCAGAACCTTCTGTAACTATTTCTATTGATGAACCTTGTTTTGCAGAAAGAGCCATTAAATTTATAACAGATTTTGCATTACCTTTTTTTTCGCCATTTACAAAAGTTACACTAGATTGAAATTTACTTGCTGTATTTGAAATCATAGAAGCAGGTCTTGCGTGGATTCCGATTGGATCAATAATTTTAACAGTTATTGATTTCATAAAAAACTCCTAAATATTATTTTATTTTTCTCTACTAATTATATATAAATTAAGGTTTTAATTTGAAATAAAGTATTAAGATTAATTAGTAATTTGATTTAACAAATAAAAGACTATTTTTAAATTTTGAAAAGATTGAAAATAAATAATATAATAGTTATCAGAGTTTTAATTTTAATTGGAGGATTTATTAAAATATGAAAATAGCAATTAATGGTTTTGGGCGTATTGGTAGATTAGCCCTTAGAAGAATTTTAGATGTTTGTAAGGACACTGAAATTGTTGCAATAAATGACTTAACAGATGCAAAAACTCTAGCACATTTATTTAAATATGATACTGCTCATAGACAATTTAAAGGTAAAGTATCAGCAGAAGGTAATTTTTTAGTTATTGATGATAAAAGAATTCCAATTTTAGCTGAAAAAGATCCAGCTGCATTACCTTGATTAAGTTTAAATGTTGATGTTGTCATTGAATCAACTGGTAGATTTGTTGATGAAGAAGGTGCATCTAAGCATCTAAAAGCAGGAGCAAAAAAAGTTTTAATTTCTGCACCTGCAAAAGGTAATATTCCAACAGTGGTTTATAATGTTAACCACAATACTTTAAGAGCTACAGATAAAATAGTTTCTGCAGCTTCATGTACAACAAATGCATTAGCACCAATTGCACATGTATTAAGTAAAGAATTTGGTGTTAAATGAGGATTTATGAATACTATTCATGCATATACTGCTGATCAAAGATTACAAGATGCTCCACACTCTGATTTAAGAAGAGCAAGAGCTGCAGCAGTTTCTATGGTTCCAACTTCTACAGGTGCTGCAAAAGCAATTGGATTAGTTTTACCAGAATTAAATAAAAAAATGCATGGTGTAGCAGTTAGAGTTCCAACTATTACTGGTTCTTTAGTTGACATAACTGTTGAATTAGAAAAAGATACAACTATTGAAGAAATTCATAAAGCAATGAAAAAAGCTTCTGAAACTAATTTAAAAGATACTTTACAATATTGTGAAGATCCAATTGTTTCATCAGATATTATTGGCAACACTCATGGTTCAATTTTTGATCCTGGTTTATCAATGGAATTATCTACAGATGGTAGAAAAACTTTTAAATTATTTACATGATATGACAATGAATATTCTTATGTTTCACAATTTGTAAGAGTATTACTTCATTTAGGCAATCTTAAATAAAAAAATAAAGAGTTAGATTATGGAATATAACAAAAAAATAATAACTGACTTACATAATTTAGAAGGAAAAAGAGTTTTATTAAGATGTGATTTTAATGTTCCTTTAGATAAGCAAACTAGAGAAATAACTGATTACACTAGAATTGATGCTGCTTTAAAAACAATTAAGTATTTGATTGATAAAAAAGCTAAAGTAATCTTGTTATCACATTTTTCTAGAATTAAATCAATTGATGATGTTAAGTCAGGTAAAAAAAGTTTAATTCCAGTTTTTGATGCACTAAAAAAGAAATTACCTAATGTAAAAATTATTTTTGAAAAAAACAATGTTGACCCATCACTTTTACAAAAAATTAATGCTATGGAAAATGGTTCAATCATGCTTCTTGAAAACACAAGATATAATGATGTGAATGAAAATGGCGATGTTGTTAAATTAGAATCAAAAAACGATTCACAATTAGGAAAATTTTGAGCATCTTTAGGTGATATTTTTATTAATGATGCATTTGGAACATCTCACAGATCTCATGCATCAAATGTTGGAATTAGTCAAAATATTGGTGAATCAGCATTAGGGTTTTTAGTTAATGATGAATTAGTTAAATTATCAAAAGCTATTAATAATCCACAAAAACCAGTTATTGCAATTTTTGGTGGAGCAAAAGTATCTGATAAAATTCCATCAATAAAAAATATAGGAAAACTAGCAGATAAAATCTTAATTGGTGGTGGAATGGCCTATACTTTTTTAAAAGCACAAGGTTATGAAATAGGAATATCATTGTTTGAAGCTGATCAATTAGAACTTACTAAACAATTATTGGTAGAGTTTAAAGATAAAATAGTTTTACCAGTTGATGCTGTCATGGCCAAAACAATTGATGATGCTAGTGGTGTAACTTATGATGTTGGTAGTTTTAACCCAGAACTTGAAGGTGTTGATATAGGTGAAAAATCAATTAAAAAATTTAAAGAAATTCTAAAAAATGCTAAAACAGTTATTTGAAATGGTCCATTAGGTGTATTTGAAAATAATGCTTTTAGTAAAGGAACTTTAGAAATTTGTAAATATATTGCTGAAATCACAAAAACTAATAATTGTTACTCAGTTATTGGTGGTGGAGATTCAGCTGCTGCTGCAGTTAAGTTTGGCGTAGCAAATTCATTTTCACACATTTCAACAGGTGGTGGAGCATCATTAGAATTCTTTTCAGGTGATGTTTTGCCAGGTATAAATTGTATTAACAATAAAAATTAGTAGTAGTTTTTATTTATATTTAAAAAGAGCAGTTGAAAAACTGCTCTTTTTTATTAAAAATTAAAATAGTTTATTTAATAATATTTTAAAATTAGATTAAACAAAAATACATTGGAAATGCTTAAATATGAAAAAATATACAACTAATGAAATTAGAAAAATATGATTAGATTTTTTCAAAAGTAAAAATCACTTAGAAATTGAATCTAAATCTTTGATACCAAAAAATGATGATTCTTTGCTTTGAATAAATTCTGGAGTTGCAACTTTAAAAAACTATTTTTCTGGAAAAGAAGATCCACCTTCTAAAAGATTAACAAATAGTCAAAAATGTTTAAGAACAAATGATATAGAAAATGTTGGTTTAACTTCAAGACACCATACGTTTTTTGAAATGCTTGGAAATTTTTCAGTTGGAGATTATTTTAGAAAAGAAGCAATTGAATTTGGTGCTGAATTAGTTTTTAAAGTTTTTAATTTAGACCCTAAAAAAATTTATATTACTGTCTATGAAAATGATCAAGAGTCTTTTGATTTATGAGTTAAAAATGGTGCTATTAAATCTCATATTTTAAAATGTGATAAGTCAAGAAATTTTTGAGAAATAGGTTCTGGTCCTTGTGGTCCTTGTACTGAAATCTATTATGATCGTGGTGAAAAATATGATTTTAATAAGGTTGGTGAAAAATTATTTTTTGACGATATTGAAAATGATAGATATATAGAAATATGAAACATAGTTTTTAGTGAATTTAATAATGATGGTAAAGGCAACTACACAAAATTAGCTCGTCAAAACATTGATACAGGAGCAGGTCTAGAAAGATTTGCTTGTATTTTGCAAGATGTACCAACAAATTACGATACTGATGCTTTTGTTGTTACTAGACAAGTTATTGAAAAATATAGTAGTAAAAAATATGATAATGAACTTTATTTTGCAAAAGAAAAAGATTTCCAAAAGGTTTTTATCAATAAGTGTTTTTCAGTTATTATTGATCATTTAAAAGCTGTTATTTTTGCAATCAGTGATGGAGCTTTACCTTCTAACAAAGACAGAGGTTATATTTTAAGAAAATTATTAAGAAGAAGTTTTTTATATTTAGATTTTTTACAAGTGTCTTTTAAAGATGTTCCAGAAATTGTTAAATCAATTATTGAACATAATGAAAGCTATTATCCTTATTTAAAAGAAAATTTTAAAAAGGTAATGGAATCAATTGAATTTGAATATAAGTTATATGGTGATGCAATAAAAAACTCTTTTAAAATTCTAAATGAATTACTTTCTTTTAAAAACTTAGATGCTAAGGATTTTTTTAATTTAGTAACAACATATGGATTTCCAGTTGAAGTTGTTCAAACTCTAAAAGAGTTATTAGATAATAATAAAAACTTTAAATTAGTAGAAGATATTTTAAGTTCTATTAATCCAACTAAAAATAAAATAGATGTTAATAAATTAAAAATTGATTTTAAAAAATTTGATGAATTATTTGAAGAACACAGAATTATTGCAAATTCCAATAATGAACAAAAAGGAATGGAAGGTCAAAATAGTGAATTATTAAATTTACCTAAATTAAATTCAAGTTTTGATTATGAAATAGAAAGTGTTGAAAATTCAGAGATTTTAAAAATTTTTAGTTTAGATTGAAAACCTTTAAATGAAGTTATTAATAATGATTGTTGAATCATTCTGGATAAAACATGTTTTTTTGCTACAACAGGTGGTCAAGAGCATGACACAGGAAAAATTAATAATTTTGAAGTAGTTGATGTAATAAAAAGTCCTCAAGGATACCACCTTCATAAAGTGATTAATGCTACTTTTAAAGTTGGTCAAAAAGTTAGTGGGCAAATTAATTCTTTTGATAGAAATATAATTAGAAAACAACATTCATCTGAACACTTAATGCATGCAGCATTAAAAAGAGTGATTTCAAAAACAATCAAACAAGAAGGTGCTTTTAAATCAATTGAAAAAATAACTTTAGATTTTAGCTTTAATAGAAAACTTACTTTTGATGAAATAGTTGCTGTTGAAAACGAAGTGAAAAGAATGATAAAAGCAGGAACTAAAACTCAAGTTTTAATGAAAAGTTTACAAGAAGCTAAAGATATGGGTGCAATTGGTTATTTTGAAGAAGTTTATAAAAAAATAGGTGATAAACTTAGGGTTTTAGTTTTGTGTCCTGAATCAATTGAAATTTGTGGTGGAACTCATGTTTACAATACTGCAGATATAGAAAATTTTATGGTGACTTCACTTTCATCAAAAGGATCAGGTTCTTGAAGAATTGAAGCAATTTCATCAAATTATTTAGTTGAAAAATTTAAAAAATCTACTTTAAAAAAGGCAACAGAAGATTTTAAAAGTTATTTAAAAGAATATGATTCGTTAAAACTTAAAGATGATGAAATTGAAAAATTTAAAAAAGTAGATATTAATGCTATTCATTATTTAGAATTAAAAGAAATCAATGATATTTTCAAAAACAGGATTAATGTTTTAAAAAGTAAAAAAGAAAA
>CAMWHH010000044.1 GCA_947174035.1 uncultured Mycoplasma sp.
ATCTAATATTTCATTAATTTTTCTAATTGATTTACTTTTGTCAAATGAAACTACATATGAGAAAACCGAATCATTTAAATCATCTCTTTTTAAAGACAATCCAAAATCTAATTGTAATTCTTCTTGTTCAATTTTAGTTTCAAAAATACTGACAATTTCATTATTGATGTAATCACATGATATTAACTTTTTAGTAAAAATGGGTTTTCAATCAGTTTTATCAATTGTACTTCGATAATAAAAATTTTCATAATTACAAGCTAAATCATTAAAACTTAATTCATACTTGTATTCAAAAACTTTATTTGCAAAAATTATTTCAATGTTTGTGAAATTATTAAAGTGATCTTCAATTGAATCAACATTAGCATTAAAAATTTTTCTTAAACAAAGTTCTTTATTGATTGAGTGGAAAGAATCATCATAAGAAAATTTAACTCAACTTTTCATGTAATAAATTGTTAGTTTTATTAATTCAAATAAAGAAGATTTGCCAGTTCCAGGCAATCCAAAAAGATAACTAACATTTTTTGCAGAACCAAAAAAATTAAAAAAGTTTATTTCTTGTTCATCTAAAAAACATGCAAAATTTTTAACTTTAATACTTTTAATCATATTAATCAATCTTTCCTTATTACAACAATAAAAGTAAGATATATAAACTACCTTACTTTTATATTAATATTTTTTATAAACTTATTATCTACAAAAAACTACAAATGAATAACCACTTCAAATTTTTTCTAAAAAATGTTCAAATCTTGAAGAATTAAAAAAAGTCAAACACTCTTCAAAAACTTTGATTTGAAAAACATTATCTACAACTATTTCAGATTCAGAACCTGTAAAATATCTTCAAGCTCTTAAAAAACTTGGTTTATTTAAAATGAATCTAGGTTCTAATAATTCAGCTCAAATAGCTAAAGAGTTTATCTTTTTTGAAGATGTATATTTGTAATAATAAAATTCTTTATCATTCTTTTTACTTATTTTACTTATATAAATTTTCATAAATTACTAAAAGACACTTAATAATATTATTTTATAACATCAATATGATTAATGCTATATTTACCGATGATATTTTTATAAATTTTAAAAAATAAATAAAAAAATTATGGAATTACTTCCATAATTTTTGGTTTGTTTATTTGAATTAACTATTCTCAAACTTTATCTTTAAAGTTTTCTAAAACAATTTTTCTTGCAACTTCTCAAACAATTTCAGAATAAGTTGGGTGTGGGTGAATAGTTTGCGATATTGTATAAACAGTAGCTTCAGTTTCCATTGCTAAAGCAATCTCAGAAATGTAATCTGAACTTTCTTCTCCTACAATATGACATCCTAAAATTTCACCACAATCTTGGCTAACTAATAACTTAATAAAACCAAAAGTTGTTCCATCAGCCAAGGCTTTTCCTAAATGTGAGAATTGATATTTTGCTGCAAAGTATGGAATATTTAATTCTTTTAATTGCTCTTCTGTATAACCTACAGTTGCAACTTGAGGGTGTGTATAAATACAACCAGGTACTTTTAAAATATCCATTTTAGTTGGTTTGTTTAAAATGTTGTTAACTGCAACAACTGCATTTTTATAAGCAGAGTGTGCAAGCATTACCTTGCTTGTACAATCCCCAATTGCATAAATATGTTTTAATGAAGTTTGCATATAGTCATTTGTAATAATTGACCCATTTCTTGCTAACTCCAATCCTAAAGGTTTTACAATATCTGTACTTGGAGCTCTTCCAACAGATACTAAACAATATTCAAATTCTTCAGTGAACTCTTGATTGTTTAAATCATAATAAACCTTACCATTTTCATATTTTTTAATTTGAGCATTAGTAACGATTTTAATTCCTTTATTAGTTAGTAGTTTTGAAACTTCAGTTGAAACATCTTTATCAAGTACTTCAAGGATTCTGTCAACTCCTTGTAAAATTGTTACTTGACTTCCAAGTTCTGCAAATAAAATTGCAAATTCAACTCCGATTACACCACCACCAATTACTGTAAACTTACTTGGAATATTTGGTAAATTTAATACCTCATCACTTGTTAAAATTTTTCCTTCACTATATCCTATATCAAAACCAGGAAGGTTAAATTTTCTTGGTGAACTTCCAGTAGCAATAATTAGGTTATCAAAATTAATTAATTCATCATTAACACTAACAGTATTTGCATCAACAATTTTAGCTAATCCTTTAATTGTTTCAGCCTTTGCTGTTTTTAATAAACCTTGAACACCCATTTGTAATTTTTTAACTACATCATTTTTTCTTGCAATGATTTTAGATCAGTCCAAAGTAATTGAATTAGTATTAATTCCTTGAATTCCATAATCAGCTGCTTTTAAAACATATTGGTGAATTTTAGCAGAATTTAATAATGCTTTTGTTGGGATACAACCCTTATTTAAACAAACACCACCAAAATCATTTGACTCAATACAAAGTGTTTTTAGTCCACTTTTAGCAGCTTGTTCAGCAGCAATGTAACCACCAGGTCCACTACCAATAACTACAAGATCATATTTTTTCATAATGTTTTCTTATCCTTAGCAGTATTAAACAAATAAGAAAGCAATATTTTCAAGGTATTGTTTTACTTGATTAGCAAATCTTGCAATGTCACCACCATCAACTCATCTGTGGTCAGCAGCAATAGTTAAAATCATAACTTTTCTTTCAACCATTTGGATTCCAACTTTTTTAACTTTGTTAGTAGCTGCACCTAAACCTGCAATTGCAACTTCTGGATAGTTAATTACTGGAACACCAAATTCAACACCTAAAGAACCATAGTTTGTAACTGAGAATGTTCCTTTAGATAGATCTGCCATAGTAATTTTTTTAGTTCTAGCTTTAGTAGCAATTTCAGAAATTGTTTTTGCGATTTCTAAAATTGATAAACTATCAGCATTTTTAATGTTTGGAACAATTAAACCATCTTTTGTATCAACAGCAATTCCAATGTTAACTTCATTTCTTAAAATTAATGTATTGTTAACATCATCATTTACTGCATTAAACATAGGGAATTGTTTCAATGTTTTAGCAATAGCTTTAATGATAAAAGGTAATAAATTAAGTTTTACATTTTCAGTTTCTAAAATGTAATCTTTAATTTTATTTCTTTGATCTCAAACTTCTGTAACATCAATTTCAACTGATAAATTAGTATATGCAGCTTGACTTCAACTTCTTTTCATAGCTGCAGCAATTGCTTTTCTAATAGAAGTCATTTCTAATGTTTTATCACCTTCATTAATAGGTGTAATAGCATTAACTTTATTAGCAACTAATGTTGAAGAAGAAGCAGTTGCAACAGTTGCTGTTTGAACAGGAGCAACTGCAACAGCTACAGCTGGACCAGAAGAAACTGGACTCACACTTGCAACTGAAACAGGTGTAACACTAACTTTAGAAGAAGAATTTAAATAAGCTTCAACATCAGCTTTAGTAATTCTTCCTAATTCACCTGTACCCTTAACTAATCCAAGATTAACGTTGTTACTTTTTGCAAAAGCTCTAGCAACAGGACTAGCTAAAACATCTTTATTAACAACTTCATTGTTAGCAGATGATGATTTAGTAACATTTAATGAGTTACTTCCAAATAATGGAAGAACTGCATCTGAAACTTTCACTTCACCAACAACAGAAGCTCCTTTAGATTCACCTTTTGGTTCTTCGCTAGCAGCAGGAGCAGCAGGTGTTGCTGCTACAGCTGGACTTGATGAATTTGAATCATCTATTTCAAAAATTGCATCACCAACATGAATTGTTTCACCAACTTTGATTAGAATTTTTGAAATAACACCTTTAACTGGAGAAGAAATTTCAGTGGTAATTTTATCAGTTTCTACAGAAAATAAGTCTGTTCCATCATTAACAGAATCACCTTCTTTTACTAGAATGTCTGATACTTTTCCTTCGTGAATTCCTTCACCAATATCAGCAAATTTAAAAATATACATAATTTTACTTTCTCCTAGAAATAATACTCTTTATATAATACTTTATTATTCCTTAGTATTTGCAAGAGTAATAATTTCTTTTGCAATTCTTTCAGGACTAACCATATGTAAGTTTTCACCTAAAGCATATGGAACAGTAATATCTCAACCAGTTAATCTTACAGGAGCAGCTTTTAAACTATAGAAAGCTTTTTCATTTACAGTTGAAATAATTTCAGCACTTACACTAAATGATTTAACAGCTTCATGAACAATCATTAATTTTCCTGTTTTTTTAACAGAATTAATTACTGCATTTCTGTCTCAAGGTTTAATAGTTCTTAAGTCGATTAATTCAACTGAAATATTAGGGTTTGTTTTCTTAACTTGTTCAATAGCAGCTAAACAGTCATGAACACTTGCACCAAAAGTAACAAGAGTTAAGTCATTTCCTGAAGTTACAACATTAGCTTTACCTAATTCAATTTCATATAATTCTTCTGGAATTTCTTGTTTAAATGCACGATAAATTCTTTTTGGTTCAAAGAATACAACTGGATCTGGATCATTAATTGCAGCAGTTAATAAACCTTTTGTATCATAAGGAGTTGAAGGCATAACAACTTTCAATCCTGGAATATGTGCAAAAATTGCTTCTAATGATTCAGAGTGGTGTTCAAGAGCTTTAACTCCTCCACCCATAGGCATTCTAACAACCATAGGACAACTAAATCTTCCCCTACTTCTGTTTCTATATCTTGCAGCATGAGTGAATAAGTTCATAAGCCCTGGGAAACAGAAACCTGAGAATTGCATTTCCACAACTGGTCTTAATCCAGCTAATGAAGCACCTACAGCTGTACCAACAATAGTAGTTTCAGCAATTGGAGAGTCAAATATTCTTCTTTCTCCATATTTTGCTTGTAATCCTTGAGTGGCTCTAAACACACCACCTTCAAACCCAGCATCTTCACCATAAACAATGATTCTTGGGTCTTTTTCCATATTTAAGTCTAAAGCATTTGTTACAGCTTCAATGTTATTTACAATAATTGTCTTAGACATTATTATTTACCTCCATTTACTTTCATCGCTTCAGCTTTTTGTTCTAGAAGTGATTCGTCTAATGTTTTGTAAGTGTAATCAAAAATATCACTTACAGTAACAGTTGTGTTGCTTTCCATAGTTTTGTAAGCTTCTTCGATTTCATTACTAATTTTTTCTTCTAATGCAGCTTTTTTAGCTTCATCTAAAAGACCATTTCTCATCATTCATTTTTCTAATCTGATAATTGGATCTTTCTTTTCTTGTTCTTTTTCGTATTCTTCTGTTCTATATACTCTTGGGTTATCACTAGTTGTATGAGGTCCCATTCTGTAAGTTACAAATTCAATTAAAATTGGTTTTTTGTTTTGTAACACATATTCTCTAGCAGCTCTAGCAGCTTCAACAGAAGCAAATAAACAGTTACCATCAACTTTAATAAAGTCTAAACCAGCAGCAATTGCTTTACTAGCAATGTCTAATTGACCAGTTTCTTTAGCAGTTGGTGTAGAAATAGCTCATTGGTTGTTGTTTACACAGAAAACTGTTTGAGCATTTCTAATTGAAGCAATGTTCATAGCTTCATAGAATTCACCTTCAGCAGTACCACCATCACCAATAAATGTATAAGCAACATTTGGTTTGTTTTCATAATTTAAAGCCATTCCAATACCAGCAGCATGTGAGTATTGTGTTCCAATTGGAACATTGAAAGGTAAGAAATTTAATTCTTCAGGCATTTTGTTTCCTAACTCATTACCTTTTCAAACAAGCATAATTTTTCACATAGGAACTTTTTTATGTAAAAAAACAGCAGCTGATCTGAAAGCAGGTGCAAATCAGTCATCTTTGTGCATACTAATAGCAGTAGCAACTTGTAATCCTTCTTCACCTAAGTTAGGTGGGAAAGTTAACATTTTACCTTGTCTTTGTCATTTAAGCATCTTTTCATCAAATCTTCTTGAAAGAAGCATAGTGTAGTAAGATTCTTGAATTTCTTCGTTAGTTAAAGGAATTGTATATCCCGCTTTTGTAACATTCCCATCTATGTCTAATACTGAATAAGTTTCAGTTTGACTAGTATATTTATTAATTAACATTTAATTCTCCTCTTAAATATTAGTCTTAACCTGATATACAAAAAAATAATTTCAAAATATTTAAATTTATATTCTAAAGTTTTTATAAATACTAAAATACTTGTTTAAAT
>CAMWHH010000045.1 GCA_947174035.1 uncultured Mycoplasma sp.
TTGAGTAACTCATACAAGGCAGAGCACCATTAGTCCTAACTACTATAACTAGCATACATTTATTTCCCAGGTGCTGTGGATGTCATCCTGCCAACAAACAGATCTGATGTCAGTTCTTTATTTAAAGTCCTTTTTTCTATAAATGACAAGAGAAACTAAAACTATTATTAAAGAAAACAATAGCCAAGAAAAAATCAATAGTGTTGAATCATATAAAGAATCAAATTGAACTTCTTGATAATTAACAAAATAATTTGATGGCGATAAAATGTATCCAGAACTAAAACTATATGGTTGATCTTGTAAAATAAAAGGCACTGATTGACCATTAAAAACACCTGCATTAATTATTGAATTCATTATTATTTCTTTCATTTTTTGTTCATCTATTACTCAACCTGGATTTTGCGTATTGTAAATAATTTCTCGTGATAGTTGTGCAAAAAGACTTTCTAAATTAACATTTAAAAGTCTTATTAAAACAAATTTAATTAATGGCATTTGATATTTGTTAAAATAATCTTTTCAAAAATTTTGATTTTGACTTTCTGAATCACCCATTGATTTTAGTAGATTTTCTAAGTTGAAATAAGATTTATTTGTACCAACAAAATTTCTATAAATCCCTGTGTATATAATTTTGTCTAAATCCTTAATGGCATTAATTCTAGATAGTTGATTATTTGGAACTGTTTCAAAATACTGTGTTAAAGACTCTTGTGTAATTTCATTAATTATTTTAAAAAACAAAGATAAGTTGTCTAAAACTTTTATTACTTTTTGAAGATCATTATCTTTTTCTTCAAATTGTTTAAAGTGGTATTCATCAAAATTTTTTGAAATTAAAATATTATCTAAATTACCTAAGTAGTCAAGGTATTTATCATCAACTAAGTTTTGTTGATTATATGTATAAAATGAATATTGATAAGTGGCAGTGTAATCTGTTATACTTCCAAAGTTTGGTGTAATAGTTGCACTATATTTATTCACATATAAAAAATTTAAATTTATATCAAAATTGTTTGAATTGATTTGAGGAAGATTGATTCCTAAATTTAAATTTGCATTGTTACTTGCATTGAAATCTGTAACTTTATTAAATTTTAGTTTGTATGGTGAGCTCATTAAAGATTGTGAAATCAGACTTGAAAAAATATCTTTATTACCAAAATTTAACATAAAAATACTACCTAATTGACCAGCAAAATCAGCATAGGCATATTTTGGATAAATTAATGTACTAAAATAATTGTTATAAATTTGTTGTGGTTGTTTATACTCTGTTTTTAATACTTCTTCTGAGAAAAGATCATAAACGTCTTTTACAACTGAATAAATTCCTTGAGTAACGTTTGCTTTTCCTTTTTCATCAATGCTTGTGTATGACATTCTAGCTACATCATTTTTATAAGCAACTTCAGCACTATTGGGATTATTTCCATTTTTATCAATAACTAATGAACAAAGTAAAGATGCAAAAACAAGGATAAAAGTAGAACCTACAGTAATTAATAAAGAAACTATTTTTTTGCAAAACATTGACAGAAATATTGATATTCCACCAAAAACAGCAAAACATACTATTGTACAAACAAAAATTCCTATAATTCCATAACTTGTTTGTTCATAATCTGCAAAAGATATTGTAAATGAAAAACAACTTAGTATAGAAGCTATTGTTGCAGTTGCTAAACCAAAAATTAATAAAATTAATGATTTAACAAAAAATATTTGACTTCTATGCAATGGTTTTGAAATTGTTAATAATTCAGTACCATCATCAATCGGTGTTCTAAAAATTTCTAGTGAAATATATGAAGATATAATGGCTAGCAACAAAACCATTATTAATGAAGTTACTGGAAGAGTGAAAAAATAAGTGGGTTGTTCATTTGTTATTAAAGGAGCTGCAATTATATAAGATAGTAAAATAACAAAATAGATAGCAGCACATATATAAATTGATATTTTTCTAGCTGTTAAATTTAGTGTAAACAAAAAATACTCTTTACTAAATACTTCATGTTTAATAAAGTGAAAAAAATTCTTTGATGTCTTTTTTATTTTTTCAAACATTTTTTTGTTTTCCTATTTTTGATTAATTTTAATTAAAAAAATATTATATTTCTATTTTTTATTTTTTGATAGATAAATTTGATAAAAAAAGAAAGGTGATTAACTTTCTTTTTTAATTATTTAAATTAAATACTATTTTTTTATTTTCTTTATCAAAATTTCAAGAAATGTTTATTATTTTCTTATCATCAAAAACACTATAATCTATATTTTCAAAAATAAATTCAACAAGTTGATCAATGAATTCAGTTTCAAAAGTCATGACTAAACCTCTTCCCCCTAATTCTTTGTTATATTTTTCATTTATACTTTTAACCAAGTTTTTAAAGGATTCAGAATCATCTGTGGATAAATTAATGTTTTTTTCTTTTAATATTTTTTTACAAACATTTTTGTATTTGTAATTTAAAATTTCTTCAATAATAGAAATATTTGTTACAAAATTAAATGGAACTATGTTTTTTTCACCAATACGGTTATATATTTCTGGTCTTTTTAATGTTTCATAAAAATGGAATTTTATAGCATCAAAATAAATTTTTCTAATCTCTTCTTCTGATGAATTAATTTTTTCTAAAGCTTTTTCAGTACCTAAATTTGATGTAAATATTATAAAAGTTTCACTGAAATCTATTAACTCACCTTTTGAAGATGTTAATCGTCCATCTTCTAATATTTGCAAGAATTTATCTAATATTTTTCCGTGTGCTTTTTCAATTTCATCAAACAATAAAATTGAAAAAGGATTATTTTTTACTGCATTTGTTAATTGACCACCAGTTTCATATCCTACATATCCAGGAGGGGAACCAATAAGTTTTTGATCGCTATGTTCGTGATTGTATTCACTCATATCAAATCTAATAAATTTTGATTCATCACCAAAAATAAATTCTGTTAATGTTTTAGCAAGTTCTGTTTTACCAACACCCGTAGGTCCTGCAAAAAATAAAATTCCTTTTGGCTTTTTACTGTTTGATGATTGAGCTGCACCTGTAAGTCCAACAAAAGATCTAATTATTGTTTTTTTAACTTGGTTAATAGCATAATTTTGACCTTTTACTCTTTCTGATAAACTATCAGAAATAGATTTAATTTTTTCTTTGTTGATTTTTTCTCATTCACTTTCTTTTTTGTCAAAAGTATACATATTGTATAAAGATTTAAAATCTTTGATATTATCAATGTTTTTTGATAATTTTATCAATTGCAATATTTGTCTAAAGTTTAAGTCACTAATTAATGAAACTGCTTCTTGAATTTGTTTATTATTCTCAGAATCTAATTTATTTTCTAGTTCAAAAGCATCTTTCATATCTTTGATAAATTTTTCTTTTTCATTAAAATTAGGTTTTAAAATGTTAACAAATTTTAATTCAATATTTTTATTTACAAAAAGATTATTAATAGCTTCTTGATTTCTAGATATTAAAATAATTTTAATATTGTTATTTATGTACTCTGAAAAACTAGAATTGTAATTATTTGTTACTACACTAAATAAATTAGCTATGTTGGAATTAGAAAATTCATTATTAGATTGATTTATTAAAATATCACTGCAGTCAATTATATAAGCCAATTTTTTATCAAGCACATTTTCTTTATATAATGAATTAATATCTGTTGTAATCTCATTGATAAATTGATTTAGTGGTAATGGTGCATCATTGTCTAAAGGAAGATTGGTTAAATCAAGTTTTTGATTTTCATTAAAATTTTCTGGTGAAACATTGATGATGTTACAACTTCCATTAAAATATTTAATATTTTTAAATTGATTTTTTATTAACAGGTAAATAATGAATTCTGAAAGAGAAAAATATCTATTGCTTTTAATTGAACTACATTCATTTATTTGGTTTTTTATGTAATCTGAATAAATAAAGTCATCAACATTTCCAGAAATAGAAATAACTGATTTACTCATTAATTTTTCTTTTAAAGTTTTTAATGATAAAAAATAAGACATTACTTTCCTCCTAATTATTAAAATTTTTTTTCATTTCTAAAGGCTTTGAATTTGATATATTTCTTGAAATTGTTTTATGCACTATTGTATATCCCATTTTATTAATGGATTCAAAAATTTTTTCTGATGTTTTTTCACAAGCATGACCAACATAATTACCTAATTGATATTTAATTCTTAAATTACCATCAATTATTATTTCTATAGTGTTTCCTTTTTGATTTCTTAATTTGAATTTTTTTCTTAAAATACCATCAGTATCTAATTGTTTTTCTACATTATCTAGTAATTTGAATTTTTCTTTAGATTCAAGTTCATTAAATAATAAACTAGCTAGTTCATCAATTTTTATTTCTTCATTTTTTTTACTTGAAATATAAGCAAAACAATCATTTAACTCTTGTAGGCTATTTTTAGAATCTATAATTTTTTTTAGTTCAAATTCTAAATTATCATTTTTAAATTCTTGATCATCAATGTATTTGAATAAATCTTTTTTTATTTTTTTTGATTCTTCTTGTTCAAGATTACTATTTCTTATTTTTTCAATTTCTTCTAGTATATTTTTTTTACTTAGTTCTTTGTTTTCTTTTCTTAAGTTTGATATAGCATTATTTGCTATAACTCCTTCTTTAAGTATTATTTCTAAAATTTCTTTTTCTTCTTTTTCAGATTGCTTAATAACAAAATCAACAATATTTTTATTTGAAATTATATTTGCTACTTTTTTAGAAATACTGTCTAATTTTTTTCTGACATTAAAAGCATTACTTTGTGATGTTTTAGAAATTCCTTGATACTTTGACAATTCTTTTTCTTGTTCAATTATTTGTTCTTTTTGCTTTTCTAAAAAATCAATTAATTCTTTGTTATTTTCATTTTCACTAATTAATTTATCAATACAGCATATAGATTGATTTTTAATTAAATTTACTTCTTTAGTTATGTCATTAATTTCTAGTTGTAAATTTACTGAATGACTCATTTTTATACTCCCCACTTATCAATTATTTTTTTAATTTCTTCTTCTTTGCTATTTAGATCTTTTAAATTTTTAATTAAATTATTAATCTCTAGACTTGAAGATTCACTATTAAAATGTAGAAATTTATTGCAAATTTGCTTAGCTTCAAAAAGAGTTTCAAATTCACTTTCGTTTATTTTATTTGAACTTTTTAACCATTCTAAAATTGTTTTAAAGTTTTTATTAACTTCATCCTGACTAATTCCGCTATATAAAGCTATTTTGTTTTCAAGAAGTAGTCGCATATTTGCTGCTTTTAAACTAATTTCATCTTTAGTTTTTTCAACCATTTCTAAAGTTGATTTTCTTATTTTTTCATCAAAAATATTTGATATTTTTTCATGGTTTAATCAATAAAAACTTTTAATTATTTGATCTCACTCATTTTTGATTTGTCCAATTTTTGAATTATCTATATTTTTATTTTCATTTATGAATGATTTCATTTTTTGGAGTCTTTTTTCTTCTGCAGAAACTTTGAAATAACTATCTTTTTTTGAATAATCAAATTTATAAAAATCATTTAATTTTTTTTGAATTTCATCTTTTATTTCAAATTCTTTGAATTCATTTTCAAATTTTCTTTTGTTTTCTGAATCATATTTAAATAATTCATTAATAAATTTAGGAAAATTTTCATTTTGAAAAAAGTGATTATTTAATGTAATTTTTTCAAAATCCTTGTAATCTATATTGATATTTGATAAAAAACTTATTATTTGACTAAAGGAATTTTCATCAAATATTCTATTATCTTGCAATATTTGTTTAGCAGCTAAACAGCAAAAAGTTTTAAAAATTTCAGGAACATTATTTATATTTTTTAATAAAGAATTTCAGTCTAATTCATGAATTATCTTATTTATTATTTCATTTTTATAAACTTCATCAAAATTAAATAAGTTTAAAAATGAAATATTTATTTCTATTTTTTTATCTTCACTTATGTTTAAAAGTGCTATTTCACTAGTTTTTTTGTACAAGTAAATTTTTTCATTAAAAATAATGTAATTAAAAGTAGATTTAGGAAATAAACTATTAATAAA
>CAMWHH010000046.1 GCA_947174035.1 uncultured Mycoplasma sp.
TTTGAAATTAAATAAAAAAAATAAAAAAGACTTAGATTTAAATCTAAGTCTTATTTAGCCACTACAATTTTTTTACTTCTTCTAAAAGTAAAAAATCTTTTTCTTTTCATTGGTCTTCTAATCATTTCAAAACTTGAAACAGTTGCAATACTCATAATTTCTTTTTGAATACTTTTATAAGTAAATTTATTTATTTCCATTACTAATAAAGGAAACAAAGCAAAAGCTAAAGAAATTAAAACTAACTGTCAACCTTGACTAACTAATTCACTTGGCATCCCAAACACTAAAGCAACAGGAGGAACTAAACTAACAAAAGCAATAATTAAAACACTTATAACAACTGCACCATAAACAATTCAGTTCTTTTTCACATTACATTTAAAAATTGATTCATTAGACATTAAACTCAGTGCATGAACTGAAACACCAATTCCTAATGCAATAAAGGCTGCTCCACTACCTGCATAGAATGAATTTAAACCTTGAGATTCTAGTGAGGCTTTTAATGTATTTCCAAATCATGCACCTTCACTATACTCAACACCAATTGCAAAGGCAACCAATCCTAATGCCCCAAACATGAAACCTTGTCATAATAAATTTCAACCCATTCTTCTAGCAAAAATACTTTCATATTTACTAAAAGGTCGTCTGTTCATCAAATCATCATTAGTACCTTGAATACCTAAAGCAATTGCTGGAAATCCATCAGTTACTAAATTTATTAACAATAATTGTGAAGCACCAAAAATATGTAAGTCAAATTTTTGAGCATCAGTTTCTCCAGCATTTAAAACATCTTGGTAAGCAAATTTAAAAATTATAATTCCTAAAAACATAATCATAATTTCAGCAATACTTGATAACAAAATGTTTTGAATTACCTTTTTAATTGTTTGATAAACTTTTCTACCATTTGAAACTGAAGCAACTATAGTTTTAAAATTATCATCCATTAAAATCATGTCAGATGCTTCTTTAGCAACGTCTGTTCCAGTAATTCCCATTGCACAACCAATATCAGCAGCTTTTAATGCTGGTGCATCATTTACACCATCACCAGTCATTGCAACAACTTGATCATTGGCCTGTCAAGCTTTAACTATTCTTAGTTTATCTTCTGGAGAAACCCTTGCATAAACACTATAATCTGCAATGTGTTCAACTAAATAATCATCAGAAATTTCTTTTAATTCTGCTCCAGAGATTGCTTTATCACCATTTTTATAAATTCCAATTTCTTTTGCGATTGCAACTGCTGTATCAACATGGTCACCAGTAATCATAACTGGCTTAATTCCAGCAGCAATACATTTTGAAATTGCATCTTTTGTTTCTGGTCTTGGGGGGTCATACATAGCAACCAAACCTGCAAAATTTAAATTATTTTCAACAGAACTTTCATCAAATTTATTTTTATTATTTAATTTTTTAGTAGCTACAGCAATTACACGGTATCCTTTAGCAGCTCAACTTTGGATAACTGGATAAACATCTTCTCATTTAATATCTTTACATTTTGAAACTAAAACATCTGGTGCACCTTTTACAATACCAACTGGTTTACCTTCAATAAAGTTAACAGTAGACATTAATTTTCTAGTTGAATCAAAAGGATTACAATGTAATCTCATTTTTTCAATTAACAAAAGATCTTTATCAATGCCTTGTTCTTTTCCATAAATAATAACTGATAATTCTGTTGGGTCACCAATTTCTACAACCCTTCCATCATCTTTAGTTTCCAAAAAACTATTAGTACATAATAAGAAATTTTCAACTAACTGTCTAAAAGGTTTAGTTAGTTTTTCGTTTTTGTATTTATCTTTTCCGTTAGGAACTCATAAATCTGTTACTGTCATTTTGTTTAAAGTTAAAGTACCTGTTTTATCAGTACAAATAACAGAAGTACTTCCAAGTGTTTCAACTGAAGAAACCCTTTTTATTAAACCATTATATTCAGTTGCCATCTTTTTTAAACCAAGTGACAAAATAATAGTAGTAAATGCACCTAAACCTTCAGGAATTGCTGCTACTGCTAATGAAATAGAAGTAGTTAAAGCGATTGTTCAAGTAAATTCAAAGTTAGTGTATCCTAAAATAAAAACTTGAATTAAGAAAGTTAGAATAAATAAAACTGCTCCAGAATATCCAAAAATTCTTCCAAGTTTATGCAATTTAAGTTGCATAGGTGTTAAGAAAGTTTTTTGACTATCAATTAGGTTAGCAATTCTACCTACTTGTGTTTTTAACCCAGTCCCAATAACTTTTGCTGTACCTGCACCATTAGTTACAATACAACCTGAAAATATTTTATTAATTTGGTCCCCAATTGGTGCATTTTCATCAACTTTTGCATTAGCATTTTTCTTAATTGGTAAAGATTCCCCAGTTAAAGCTGACTCAACACACTCTAAGCCATTTGTTGTTAATAAAATTGCATCTGCACAAATTTTATCCCCAGCCTCTACTAAAATTAAGTCACCAGGAACAATATTAACTGCATCAATTTTTTTGACTATACCATCACGCATTACAGAAACCTGGGCGACCGACATTTTCTTTAATGAACTTACCGCTTCTTGAGATTTTAATTCTTGAATACCACCCAAAATACAGTACATGATAATAACAATTAAAATAATTGCAGGTTCAATAAAAGAAATTAGTAAATGATTATCAAATTCCCAATTGCTTTTAACTCCACCTACAATTGCTACTGCAATTGATGCTGCCATTGCAACAAAAAGCAAAAAAATCATTGTATCTTTTAATTGCTTAGCAAAGATAATAAACTTGCTTTGTTTCTTTTTTTCAGCAAGTTTATTAGGTCCATATTTAATTAAAAGTTCTTCAGCTTCTTTAGAAGTTAATCCTGTTTCTTTTTTAGAATGGTCAGAAAGAACTTCAGTAGAATTTGATAAAACTTCAGCATCTGGTAAATAATCTTGAATTTTTTCATCAGATACTTTTTCAACTAAAATGTCATCATTTATGTTTTTTGCATTCTTAATATTTACTTCAGTTTCAGTAATATCATTTGCATTATCAACATTTTTTTCAACTAAATTATCATCTAATTTTTTTGAATCATTCATAAAGCCTCCTTTCCAGAAAAAATTAATTATACAAGTATAATATTATACTAAATTAACACCCTTAGTAAATAGTGAAATCAAAGAAAGTTACTAAAAATTAAAAATAAAAACTAAATTTTTAAAAATTTAAGATTTGTTAAAAAATTTTTTACATTAGAAACTGCAATTTGAGTTGCATCATTATTAGTTTGTTGAGCATAGTAAATAGCAACACCAGCACCTACAATACATAAAACTAAAATAAGTGATGTAATAATGATAATAATAATTTGAGTTTTTTTATTTTTATTAGTTGCGTTATCTTTCATAAGTAAAAAATTAATTCTATTTATTTATTATATAAATAATCATATTTTTTTAAAAATAATATTTAAAAAATAAACTTTATTTGTAAATAAAAAAGTGAGCAATTTAATGCTCACTTAATGTAGACTCATAATTAATAAAATTGTTTTTAGATTGTAAATAAATACCCATCCATTGTTTTAGTATAAGATTTATTATCTTTAGAAGTAAATTTAATTTTATAATGTCAAGTTCCATAGTAATTATATGGATATCCAGGAGTGGCTGAAAAAATATCACTTACTTCAATATTATAGTTAGGGAAGGTTCTTTCTAAATCAGTTTTTACAATGTCATGAATTATTTTCTGATTTTGTTGAAACGTTGCACTAGTTAAATTGCTGTTAACAACCATTAAATTATTTGTAACTCAAATATTTGCAGGCAATCCATCATTTGTTTTAATGTTATTAAAATTTTTAATATCATTGATATTATAAGTTTTTCCAATAACTGAAGCTGCACCAACATCTGCTTTACTTGAACAGAAAAGCTTCATTGTTTTATATCTTGCTGTAGTTGAACCATCTTCTCAATAATAACCAGCTTTAGGTTTTACTAATATCGCAAAGTTAAATAATACACCTTGATTAATACGTTGAATGTAACCCCACTGAACAGTGCTTAAATCACCTGCTAAATCAACTGGAACATATTTTGAAAAATCTTTGTAAGCTTCTTCAAACATCAATTTTTGATATTGAGCACTTAAATTATCATAATATCTTGGGTTGTTTGCATACCAATAGTAGTCAAAACCTGTTTCAAAAAATCAACTTATGTTTTCTCAAGTCAAAATATGAGTAGGTCATGTTCTAAAACTAAAATCTGAATTAATAACTCAATTAACACTTCATGGTGTTGGGAAATTAATTGTATTATTAGCAGAAATCATATTGCCAATCTTAACATTAATTTGAACAGTATCTGCAATTTCACCCATCACTGAAGATCAAGTATACCCTCTAACTGGAGTAGCATTTAATTTAAAAGTTTTATTACTCAAACTTGCAGAATTATTAACATATGTAAGGTTTACATTCATAAATGAAGTATCACCAGCACCTATGGCAAAATCTGTTATTTTAGGATTATTTTTAAATAAATTTGTTAAATAAGTATTTAAATTACCATCTGTTTTAATAGTAGGGTCAACAATTGAAACATTAAAAGTAGCACCCTTTTTAGGAATTGTAGCATTAGCTACTTTAATGTCATTATCAAAAAATATATCTACTATTTTTGATTCATCTGTTTTATCTTCTCAATTTGCGCCTTCAATTGGAGATACAGCAATTTTAAAAGAACTAGTAGCAAGACTTGCAGAATTTGCAACATATGAAACAGTTACATTATCATATTGATCAGCATTAATAAAAGTTTCTTTAAAAAAAACATTAGATGTAAATAAATTTTGTAAATAATTATTTAAATAACTATCACTCAATTGAGATATTTTAATTTCATATGCAAAAGTGTCATGACTTGGAGCAGTTGCAATAATTTGAACTATAGGTTCAATTGGTTCAACTGGATCTACAGGGTCTTCAGGGTCTATTGGAATCAGTGGATCAAATTGATCATCAACAGGATTAACAACTGGTTCTATTGGTTCAACAGGATTAACTGGATCTGTAACTGCAACACTAGAAGATTGTATGCTTGTAGTAGATGAAATTGTTGGAACAACACCAGCTACTATAGCTGCTGTACCAATACCAGCAGTTGTTAAAATTTTCTTTTTATTACTCATAAAATTCTCCTACACTTAGAAAAGGATAGCAAAAAATGCCTTTTACCCTTCTAATAGTGTAGGAATATTATAAATCATGTCATTCTTGAAAGTCAATAAAAAAAATACACCAATTTTTTTATTAGTGTATTTTTATTTTTAATATAAAACTTAATTAAACAAGTCTGTTGAATCATTCAACAACATATGCTTCATTAATTCCTTCAGGTAATTCTTCTCTTTCAGGATATCTAACAAATTTACCTTTTTTTGTCTTCAAATCTGAATCAACATATTTACACGGAATGTTTGAAGCTCCTGCTAATACAACAGGTAATTCCTTTGATTTTTTAACAATTTCAATAGTTTGTCCAAGTTTTACCATACATGAAGGAATTGTAACTTTTTTATCATCTAGCAAAACATGTCCATGATTAACCAATTGTCTAGCTGCTTTTCTAGTTGGAGCAAATCCCATTCTAAAAACTAAATTATCTAATCTACTTTCTAAAGCAATAAAAGTATTAAGAGTTAAAGCACCTTTCATATGTTTAGCAATTATAAAAGTTCTTCTAAATTGTCTGTCATTCAAACCATATAAATACATCATTTTTTGTTTTTCTTGTAATTGTTCACCATAACCAGACAACTTTACTCTTTTGTTTCCGTGTTGACCAGGAGCGTAAGTTCTTTTTTTACCTTTAATAAACTCTCTATCATTTTCTAAAAGCGAAAATCCATATCTTCTAGATTTTTTTGTAATACTACCTAAATACCTTGACATTTTAATTCAATCTCCATTTATTAATATAAATAAAATATAAAAAATACATAATAAGGTTTTTAATTCTTTAAAAGTAATTTAATGTGGATGTTTTCAGTATTTCAGCATACTTACTAACAAAACTTAAAAGCCATTAAGTTAATC
>CAMWHH010000047.1 GCA_947174035.1 uncultured Mycoplasma sp.
TAATTATTTTCTGTGAGTAAAAGAAGAAAAAATCATTGTTATTTCTACCTTTTTTAAAAAATAAAAAACTAAATTTATTTATTAACATTATATTTTTAAAAATGTTAAAATTTTTTGTAAAGGGTTTTTAAAGTGAAATCAAAAAAAGGAATAAAATTAAGTTCTACAAACAAAAAAGGTAGAAATAACAATGATTTTTTCTTCTTTTACTCACAGAAAATAATTAAACTTTATACATGCTCTTCCAACCATATAGACACTGTATAGCTTTTTTAATACAATTAAGTATATATTTATATAAGTAATTAAAAAAATTAGAGGTTTTTAAAATGAGTGATTCTAAAGAAAACAAAATGAGTGAAAACTTAAATAATGCATCAGCTAAAATGATGGATAACATAACTGGAAAAAATGTTGATCAATCACAAAAAAGTGAAAAAGATTGAACAGTAACACTTATTCTTGCAATCTTTTTAGGTTACATTGGTATTCACAGATTCTATGTAGGAAAAATTGGTACTGGTATTCTTTGATTAGTTACAGGTGGATGTTTAGGAATTGGATGATTAATTGATATCATCAGAATTGTTTGTAGTAACTTTACTGACAAAGAAAGAAAACCAATTAAAAATTAATTTAAAAGTTAGTAGATGTAAAAAAAATAGAGTTCAAGACTCTATTTTTTTTATTTAGTTTATTATTAATAAAAAATCAATAAATTATTATGAATAAAAAAGAAGATAAATTAATAGTTAAAACAAAACACTTAGATATGTATAAAACTGAAAAAGGGTTTTATTATTGTCAAAGAAGATCAGTTAATAGCATTGCAGTTTTATGTTTTAAAAAAGTTAAAGATGATTTCTTTTTTTTAATAAGATTACAACCAATGCCACAAGTTGAAGAAAAGAAAGTTTGAAGTCAATTATACCCTTGTCCAATTACAGGATCAATTGAACAAGATGAAAGTCCTGAAACTAGTGCAGTTAGAGAAGTTTTAGAAGAAGGTGGGATAACAATAAATGAAAACGATTTAATTGCTATTAACCCAAGTGTTGCTACAACCCAAATGAATGAAAAAGTTTTTTATTACCTTGCTGATGTTACAAATAAAAAAATTGAAGCACCACAAAATGATGGTTCAATTTTTGAAGCAGTTAGTGAAAATATTTGAGTTTCTCAAAAAGAGTTAGAAACTATTATTAACAATGATTTATATTTATCTTCATTACTAACTTGTTATTATTACTTTTTAAAACTAGTTAAATAAATTATTTTTCTCTATACCCTACCATATCTTGGAATTTATAGATGTTTTTTATTCCAACAACTTGGTTATCTTGTGGGTTAAAAGTTAAAACCACAGCACAAAATTGATATTGTCCAATTTGTTCTTCTAATTTAAAAAATTCTGAGTTGCCTTTAAACATGTTAATAATTGAATCAGGTTTAGCACCAATGATTCCGTTTGCTGCACCTGTCATTCCTACATCAGTTATATAAGCTGTGTTATTTATAATTCTTGCATCATTGGTTTGAACATGAGTGTGTGTTCCCAAAATTGCTTGAACTTGTGATTGAAAGTTTAAAAAGAAAGCATTTTTTTCACTTGTAGTTTCACAGTGAAAATCAACTATGTGAAAGTCTGCTTTAGCTTCATTTGTAATAATTTTTTCCAATTCTAAAAAAGGATTTGTTTGCATTTCTTTAATAGCAACAGAAATTCCTAATAAGTTAGTAATTCGAAATGACTTATTTTTAATATGAACAATTTTACTACCAACTCCAACAGTTGCTTCTAAAAGTTTTTCATCAAGATTTGCAGGTCTAATGATATTATCTTTTGTTTTTAAAATTTCATAGATATCTTTTTTATGTCATGTGTGATTTCCCATTGTAATGAAATCAATTCCATTTTTACATAAAAAATTGTAGTCTTTCCAGTCAAGACCTCTACCCTTTGTTGTGTTTTCAGCATTTGCAATGGTGAAATCAATTTTATTTTGTTTTTTGATATTATTTAATTCAAGTTCAATAGCAAGTTTCCCCATTACCCCTGAAATATCACCAATAAATAAAATATTAATCATAATTATTTTTTAATCTTTCTAACAGATTTGTGATGCTTAATAAGTTGTTTTTTACCAATTTGTGGTCTATCGAAAGCAACTGTAATAATTGATTGTTGAACATCCATTACAATTCCTCTCCCAAATTTATCATGCAAAACTAAATCACCTATATAATACTCTTCTTTTTTATCATGATATACATTATCTAAATCAATTGAACTTCTTTCGTTTCTAGAATAATCAAAAACTTTTTTGCTACTAGTAGATGTATTTTTAGATACTATTCTTTTATCTGCAAGCAAATAATCTATTTCTAATAAAAATCTAGATGGTGTTTTTTGACCAGAAACATTACCAAAATAATTTGTTCCCCGACTACATGATAAATATAAGTTCTTTTTAGCTCTTGTAATTGCAACATATGCAATTCTTCTTTCTTCATCTAAATTTCCTTCTTCAATTGATTTAATTGAAGGAAAAATATTTTCATTCATTTGAATAATAAACACAATGTCAAATTCCAATCCTTTTGCAGAGTGAACAGTCATTAAAGAAACAGTATTAATATTTTTATCATTTTTATTGTTAGTTTCATCAACGCTTGTTATGATTGCAAGTTCTTGCAAATAGTGGTGTAAATTTGCATTATCTGGATTATTCTTCTCAAATGCTAGTGCAGCATTTTTTAATTCTTCAATATTTTCAATTCTAGTTTCTTCACCTTCATCTTTAAGCATTTGAAAATAATTTGTTTTATCTGCAATTTCATCAATTAATTGCGAAATAGAATCAAATTTTTTATTTCTTATTTCCGATATTAAATTGTAAAATTCTAAACATGAATTTTTAGCTTTTGCAGATAGTTCATCAATTTCTTCGGCTTTTCCAAAAGAAGCAAAAGTTGATAAATTGTTTGTAACAGCATAATTTTTTATTGCAAAAAAAGTTTTTTCACTAATTTGTCTTTTGGGAACATTATAAATTCTAGATAGACTCATCTCATCACTATTTGCAACTAAACGCATGTAAGCAATCATATCTTTAACTTCTTTTCTTTGGTAGAATCTAAATCCACCAAAAATTCGGTATGGAATATAATTGTGTGATAGTGATTCTTCAATGTTTCTAGAAAGATAATTAGCACGATATAAAATAGCAATGTCTTTATATTGATATTGTTTTTCTTGAACTAATTCTTTAATTTTTGAACACACAAATTTTGATTCATTATCTTGATCATCTGCTTCAAAATAAATAACTTCACTATTAAAATTAGAGTCAGTAAATAAATTTTTTTTAATTCGGTTTGGGTTATTATTGATTAAAGAATTTGCAATATTTAAAATCTTTTTTGTTGATCTATAATTTTGTTCTAAAACAATAACTTCAGTATTGGCAAAATCATTTTTGAAAGAATTAAAAATATTTTTTTGAGCTCCTCTTCATGAATAAATCATTTGGTCTGGATCTCCAACTGCAAAAACATTTTTCATATTCTTACTTAACAATTTAATTATTTCGTACTGATCTAAATTAGTATCTTGAAACTCATCAACTAAAATATAATCAAACCGTTCTTTTCATTTTTTACCAATTTCTTCAATTTGCAAAACTTGTTTAGCATATTTGATTAAGTCATCAAAATCAAGCAAATTACTATTTTTTAAAAACTTTAAATACTCTTCATATACTTTTTTACAAATATCTTTTTTTGTATGACCTTCATAAGTATTATCTAAAAAACTTAATCATTCATAAACATCATCGTTTTCATAAATACCTTCTGCTTTCATTTTAGAAATTCAAGATAAACAAACTTTGATTTTTAAAACTTGGTTATCAAAGTTGTTTGCTTTATAAATATCTTTTAAAATTGAGTTTTGATCATCTTCATCAATAATTGAAAAATTACTAGTAATATTTTCAATATCTAGCGCTTTAATATCTTCTCTTAAAATTCTTAAGCAAACTGAATGAAAAGTACCAATATAGTGAAATTTCTTGTTTGGAATAATATTGGAAATTCTAGTTTTCATTTCATTAGCAGCTTTATTTGTGAAAGTAAAACCCAAAATTTTTCAACTTGCATAATTTTTTTCATTAATTAAATAAACTACACGGTGAGTTAAAACAGATGTTTTACCACTACCAGCTCCTGCAATTACTAAAACTGGAATGTCATCATCAAAAGTAATTGCTTTCCTTTGGTTTTCATTAAATTTACTATATTTACTATCCATTTTTATCATTTCCTTTTTCAAAAATTTCACTTGTATCAATTTCACCTGGTAAATTATACTTAATGATTGGTTTTTTCTTGTTTTTTAAATTTAAAACACCATTTTTATCATCACTAAAAACCTCAACCATTTTAACAACAACAGTATTGCTAATATTATCTGTAAATGATCTTCTTTTATTTGTAAATGCAACATTTAAAATTAAAACAAATTCCAAAATTGCAGCAATAGTATAAAAAGACTGGAAAACGATTTCTACAACATTTGTAGTATTAGGTTCATTATTAACATTTAATAAAAAAGCAATTACTTGACTCTTTGCAAAAAAACTTACAATCCCCAAAATCAGTGTAATAACAATCATCACCAAACAAGTTAGTGATTCTCTAATAATTAATTGAACAAAAAATAATCAATGTAAGTTTTTAAAAAACTTTCTGTTCTCACTAACAATTTTTAAAGAAGTGCTATAAATTCTGATTTTAAAAACTTTTGAAAAAATTGTATATCCTTTACAGAGAAAAGGGACAACAATAAAATAAATAAAAATTGTTAAAAAAATAACAAGAGTAAATAAAAATATTTGTCATGACTCAATAAGGTTTCAATTTTGTTCATTATTTGATAAAAAATTAGTTTGAATCAAATTAGAAAAAATGACAAAAAAGAAAGCAATGATAATTAGAAAAGTAAATATCAAATCAAAAAATCTTGCAAAAGTTCTAGAAATAGCACTTGCTAAGTTATATTTTTTCTTTTCATTTTTTTCCAATATATTATTCACATTTACCCTCAAATAAAATTCTTTTTAACATAACTAAATGCTGGTTTAAATGAACGAATGTATTCTTTAAATTTAGGATTTTTTAATAAATCCAAACTTTTGTTATTTCTAAATGATGGGTCAATTTTTTCTAAAGTTTCTCAAGCTTTATTAATAGCAATTGATAAAGTTTTTTCATTATTATAAGAATCAAACATTTTAACTAAAAAGTCACCAATACATAATTTTGGTAATCAAACTAAATAATTATTTTTAGTATCATAGTCTAATTGTGATTCATTAATTTTGTAAGACAAAAGCAAAGCACTTTCTAAAATGTTGTACAAATTATAAGTATATTTAACTGAATTTTTATCATTTTCTAAACTTAATAATTTTTTTGAAGAATAAAAAGCAGTTTCATAAGAATTTAAAACATCAAAAAGGTAAATTGGATAAAGGTTTTTGTAATTTACAAAACTAATTTTCTTTTTTTCTAAAAAACTTTTTTTAAAAACTTTATTTCTAATACTAATTGCACAATTAACAATAAATGAAGCATTTGTAGATAATTCATCTCTAGTTATTTCTTTTTCAGTTTCAAAATCATCATTAACATTATTTACATTTGTTTTAAAACCAATAAAATCATATTTTTTATTATCTAAAATTTTACTAATAGTTTTTACAAAATCTGGTTCAAAAACATTTTTAGATTCTGCAAAATAAACATATGTACCACTAGCTTTTTCTAATCCTAAGTTATATGAAAAAGATCTTCCATAGTTTTCAAAAAGTCTTACAATTTTGAATTTTTTATCTGATAAATCAAAACTATTTAATATTTTTTTAACTTCATCAGATGCAAAATCATCAATAAAAATAATTTCAAAACTTTTACTAGTTTGACTTAGTAAAGATTTGATAGATTTTTCTAAATTTGTTGAATTTTCATATAAATGGTAAATAAAAGATATTTTCATAATGATTCATCCAAACTGCAATTATAAGATTTATTATAAATTATCT
>CAMWHH010000048.1 GCA_947174035.1 uncultured Mycoplasma sp.
GGTAATAGAAATGGAAAAAGAAAATAAAAATAATTTAGAACCAACTCCTTTAAGTGAAAGTAATGAATTTATTGAAATTAAAAACATCATAAAAAAATACCCAGATGGTTTTCTAGCAGTTAAAAAAATAAATTTATCAATTAAAAAAGGAGAGTTTGTAACAATTTTAGGACCAAGTGGATGTGGTAAAACTACCATTCTAAAAATGATAGGAGGTTTTGAACTTCCAACATCTGGAAAGATTTTGGTTAACAAAATTGATATTAAAGATTTACCGATTCAAAGAAGACCAACAGCAACAGTTTTTCAAGATTATGCACTTTTCCCAAATATGAATGTTGAAAAAAATATTGCTTATGGTTTATCAGAAATAAGAAAGCCTTTAGAAAATGTTCCAGACACTTACAAAAAAGACAGTGAAAAATACTTTAATGATTGTTTAAAAAAATCAAAATCAAAAATTAAAGATATTGAAAAAAAACGTGAAGTTTACTTAAAAGAAATTAAAAAATTAGAAAAAAGAATAAGTGATTCACAATCTCTT
Organism: uncultured Mycoplasma sp.; assembly: GCA_947174035.1. Taxonomy (GTDB): domain Bacteria; phylum Bacillota_I; class Bacilli_A; order Mycoplasmatales; family Mycoplasmoidaceae; genus Malacoplasma. The sequence goes on from CAMWHH010000048.1 coordinate 545, forward strand.
TCTGAAGTTAGTAAGTTAACTGATGATGAATATGAACAATTAATAGAAGGTATTGAAAAAGAATATAGTGAAAACCATAATCAAAAAGAGTTATATAAATCAATTCCTTTCAAAATTAAATTTATCGAAGTTATAAACAACACTTTAAGTTTTTTAAAAATTAATAAAAATATTGAGTTAAATAGTAAAAATCAAGATCAATTAATCCAAAAATATTTAAAGTATGAAAAAGCTTACCGAATTAATTCAATTATTAAAAACAAAATAAATTATTTAAATTATAAAGCTGATGATTTAGATTATTGAGTGTCTTACTGACAGAATTATCCATATCAAGAAAAAGAATGATTTGATAAAAGAAAGTTAACAAGAAAACTTACAAAGAAAGAAATTAATGAAGAAGTAAATAAAATAATTCAAATCATTGGTTTGGAAGGTAAAAATAAAAAAATGCCAAGTGATTTATCTGGAGGAATGCAACAAAGAGTTGCATTAGCTAGAGCATTAGTTATCAAGCCAGAAATTTTATTATTAGATGAACCACTTAGTGCACTAGATGCAAAAGTAAGAGTTCAAATGCAACAAGAATTAAAAAACTTGCACAAAAAATTTGGAATTACTTTTATTCTAGTTACACATGATCAAGAAGAAGCACTAACTTTATCAGACAAAATTATAGTAATGTCTCAAGGTAAAATTCAACAAATTGGAAAACCAAATGAAATCTATGACTCACCTGCTAATAATTGAGTTGCAAACTTTATAGGTAAAGCAAATATTCTAAAAGGAACTTATTTAAAAGGTAACAAAGTAAAACTTTTTGATAAAGTTTTAAAAGTTGATAAAAAATATAATAATTTTGCAGATGGTGAAGAAGTTAATATCATGATTAGACCAGAAGATTTTGATGTTGTTACTCAAGGAAAAGGAAAAATAAAAGTTACTGTTTTAGAAACAACATACAAAGGACTAATGTGAGAATTAATTTGTGATTATGAAGGAACACTTATTAAGCTTGAAGCTGTAAACAGAGTAAAACAAGAACAAGAAATTTATTTAAATTGAGATAATGAAGATATGCATTTAATGAAAAAAGATGATGAAAATGATACTTATGTTGATGAAACTAGTGAGTTTGAAGTAATAACAAAAAATGCATATAAGAAAAAAATGAAAGAAATAAAAAATAAGAAAAGTTCAAAAAATAAAGGAGGTAAAAAATAATTATGTTTTCAAAATTAAGTTTTAATGTTGATAAAAAAACATTTTCTAGATTTTTACTTTTAGCTCCTTATTTAATAATTACTATTTTATTAATAGTTATTCCTTTAATCTTGGTTTTTATAAAACCTTTTCAACCAACAGTAGATTCTGCAACAAATGAATCTATTGCAATTTCAAATAACTGATCATTTTTAGGAGCAACAATTTGAGAGAAAATAGGTTTGTCATTTTTAGTAGCAATTATAGTAACAATTGTTTGTGTTATTATAGGTTATGCTTTTGCTTATTTTTTATCACTTTCAAAATCACTTCCTGCAAAAATATTTGCTATCTCTTTAATGACTTCTCCAATGTGAATAAGTTTTTTAATTAAACTTGTAGGATTAAAAGAAATTTTTGATTTTATAAATGGACAAGCAAATAGTACATATGGATTAATTTATACAATCATTGCTTTAGTATATGTTAATTTACCGACTTTTATTTTAACTATTTATACTTTTTTAAATACAATCCCTAAAAATCTTTTAGAAGCAAGTAAAGATTTAGGAAAAAATTGTGTTCAAACTTTTTTCCAAGTTATTTTACCTTATACAAAAAATGCAGTTTTTAGTGGGATTACATTAATTTTTTTACCAACACTTACAACTGCTGGTGTTACTCAATTTATGGATAATTCAAATAATGGTGAATTAATTGGAAGTATTTTACTTGACAAAGGACTTGAAGGAACTGCAAGTCAAATAGCATTGGCAAGGGTTGCAACACTTTCTTTAGTTGTTTGTTTAATTATTTTGGTTTTATGATCAATTGCTGTTTTAATACCTAAAAGTATTAAACATTATAAAAAAATGAAAAAGGAAAATTTAAATGCATAAAATTCAATTAAGTTCAGTTCTAAGTTTTTTAAGAAAAACATATGTTTATTTTTTACTTGCTTTAATTTATGTTCCTTTAATTTTTATAGTTGCTTTAAGTTTTAATGGACAAAGTATTAAAGGAAACATACTTTTAGATTTTGGTGATATTGATGGTAAAAACTGAGTTTCATTGTTTAGTGATTTAAGTAGTGATGGGTTTTTAGCAAATTTATTAAACTCAATTTTAGTCGCACTTATTGTTACTCCAGTTTCAGTAATTATAGGTTTGTTTACTGCTTTTGGAATATGGTCAGCTAAGCAAAAAACAAGAAACTTCATAAGATCAGCATCATCTATAAATATTTCAATTCCAGATATTATTGCTGGTATTAGTCTTTCTTTATTATTTGCTGTTGTTTGAATACCATTGGGTCTTGACTATGGATATGCCACAACTGTTATTGCTCATATATCTTTTTGTACACCATATGCAATTGTTGCAATTTATCCAAGAATGGCATCACTAAAAAATAATTTAATTAACGCTTCTAATGATTTAGGTGCATCAAAGTTCAAAACTTTTATGAAAGTTATTGTTCCTCATGTTTATCCTTCAATTATTGCTGCTGCAATAATTGTTACAGCAATTAGTTTTGATGATTTTGTTATAACTTTATTAGTTAGTGGAAACTTTAGAACTATTGCTACTAAAATTTATTTGTCTGCCAAAGGTATTAAAGCTTGAATAGTAACTTTTGGGGCATTATTAGTAATTTTATTTATTTTTGGCACATTCATCCTTGCAGGATTTAAAATTTATAAAGTAAAGTCAAAAAATAAATCTTTATGAAAAAAATAATTAAAATCATCTTTATCCCCTTATTTTCTTTTCTTTTTCCATCTTTTTTAACATCATGTTCAGCAAATGAAGGTTTTTATTTTGCAAATTTTGAAAGTTATATTTCTCAAGATTTACTTGATGAATTAGAAAGTGGAGAATTAAAAGGATTTAATGGAACTCAAATAGATGATTTTAATTATAGAACTTTTACAACTAATGAGGATTTAGAAAGAAATTTTGTCACAAATTATAATATGGCTGTTCCTTCAACATACCTTACTGTTAAGTTAGCAAATGAAGGACAACTATTACCAATTGATTGAAAAAAATTTAATTTATATAAATTAGATGAAAATGGGATGAGAACTAATGAAAAAATTGAAAAAGCTTCAGATGCATTAACATTATTTACTCCTCAAGTTAGATCAATTTTACTTACTTATTCTTTAGAAGAAGCATATGAAAAAGACAAAAACTTTAACATTGATCCATGTGGTGGTTTATTAAATTACTGTGTTCCATATTTTTTACAAAATTTTGGTTTTGCTTACAAAACAAACGATGGAAAAAGTTGAGATGAATTTAACTCTGAATATAGTTGAAAAACAATAGTAGATTCAATAAAAAAACATGATAATTATGTTAATAAAGTTTCTGCTGTTGATGATTCTAGAACATTATATTCAATCGGAAGACTAGTTGAAACTAATGACCAAAACATAAATCCTGGTCCACTACAACCACAATTATCTACCACATATGAAACAGTTGATACAGAAATAGATTATTCTAAAACATATCAAAATTTAATTACTGGAATACCAAGGAATAAATATTATTTGAATTCTGATTCAAATAATGTTTTAAACTCTTTTGCAGCACTTAATGGTTCTGAAGCTATTTTTTCTTATAATGGCGATATATTATTTGGAATTCAAGGTGGTGATAACTATGCATATGATGAAGAAGATCCTTCTGATTTCCAAGAATGAATTGAAAATTACATAGATAAATCTGCTTTATCTGATGAAAATAATCCAGAAAAAAATCAAGAATTTTTTATAAAAAATGTTAGTCCTAGTAATTCATTTTTACTATTAGATACAATGGTTATTAATCGTAATAGAGTTAAATCAGAAAAAGAAAAAAATTTAGCATATTCAATCTTATACAAAATAGGATTAGAAGGAAGCGATTTAAGTTTGTATAAAGATTCTAAAAAAACAGAATATAGTGATTCTGCAATTTTTGATGAAAATGTTGATAAAAATGGTAATGAAGTTTTTTTATATGGTCCAGCACAAAACTTTGACTATGTGCAATATACTTCCCCCCTATTAACACTAAATGCATATGTTTTAAACTCTGATAGTAATATTGATCAATACAACAATAATGATGTAATTCCAAGCTATAACCTATACAATTCATTGAGTTCCAACGTTAATAGAAAAGGTTATTTTACCGATATTTATAAAGAAGAAAATATAGTCAAAGATGATACAAATAATGGTTTTTTAACTGAAACTCAATATTGAAATTATATTGATACTTTAATTAGTGTTTACCAAATAAGAAATCTAGGTAATGAAAGTAAAAGTCAAGATTGTAGTGGAGTTGAATATTATATATCTAATTTCACTCCAAGAAATATTAGTGATTTAAACAAATCAAATATGAGTTGAGCATATTCAGATGTAAAATCTAATTACTTTTAAAGATTAAAAAAGGATAAATAATGTACATTCTAGGAATTGAAACTAGTTGTGATGATACTAGTGTTGCAGTTTTAAAAGATAATATGGTTTTAAGTTGTGTTACTAAAAATAACAGCAGTCAACTTAATCCATATGGTGGTATAGTCCCAGAAATTGTAGCAAGATTTCACGAGGAAAATATTATACCTGCTTTTGATGAAGCTATTAAAAAAGCAAACATAAAAATATTTGACTTAAATAAAATTGCTTATACTAGTGAACCTGGTCTACCAGGGTCATTATTTGTTGGAGAAATTTTTGCAAAATCTTTAGCATATTCATTAGATATTGAATGTATTCCAATCAACCATATTCATGGCCATATTTTAAGTCCATTTATTAATAGTAAACCAGTTTATCCTTTTATTTCTTTAATTGCATCTGGAAAAACAACTAGCATTTTTTTAGTTGAAAGTGCAAACAAAATTATTGAAAAAACCAAAACTAAAGATGATGCAATTGGTGAAATGTTTGATAAAGTTGGCAAAGCATTAGGATATGATTATCCAGGTGGTCCAAAAATTGACAAATTTTTTGATATTAATAAAGCCACTATTTCATTTCAATTTCCTCCTGTTGAAAATGATTTTTCATTTTCTGGAATAAAAAATAAATTCTTAAGCTTAATTAATAATGAAAAGAAAAAAAATGGTTTTATCGACACCGTTACAATTGGATCATCTTTTATGAAATATTCAATTGATTTAATAATTAAAAAACTTGAATTTTATAAAAAGAAATTAAATACAGAACATATTTGCATTGGTGGTGGTG
>CAMWHH010000049.1 GCA_947174035.1 uncultured Mycoplasma sp.
GTGGAGGCTAAAAAAAGAAATGAATTTAATCATTTCTTTAATGAACATAACCATTTGAATTATTCAAATCTCTAAACATTGATTTTACTTTTGAAGTTTTCTTTTCTAAGTTTTGTTTTCTTTGTTTTAATTTTTCTTTTTCGTGTTTTAATTCTGCTAAAAATCTTTGTAAATCATTAGTTATTTTCTTATCAACAACTATTTTACTATCAGAAATATCTGGTTCAAACTTATATTCTTCAGCTATATTATTATCACTTTTTACAACAGTTTTTTCTGTCATATCTTCATAATTAATGTTTTCAACAGAAGGTTCAAAATTTACAAAAAAATCATTTGTATCTGTATTTTCATTGATGTTGTTGTCTACTACAATGCTTTCAACAATTGGGTTTTCTTCATTGTTTTCTGCAGGTAAAACAAATTCAGGTTCAGAATCATTAAAAATATCTGTAGTAAAATCTGCTTCAGGAGAAGATGTGTTTTCTTCACTTTTGAAAAATTCTTTTACTTCTTTAGCTAATTCTAAATTCTCAGAATTATCAACTTCAACTTTATTAGTTTTAGGTAAAGATTCAGAAACTGACACAAATTCTGTTCAGTTTTCCAAATTAGAATTTTCCTTAACAAAATCTTGAGTTTCATTATTTTCTAATGCAACTTCTTTAATTTGATCAAAAGAATTTTTATTTCAATCTAATTCACTTAAAGAATCTAAATTTTCAGTGATTGGTTCACTTGTAAAGTTAATTGCTTCAGTTATTTCTTCTAAATTAAAGTCATTGTTATTTTTAGATCATTCTTCTGCTTTTGATAAACTGTCTATATTTGCACTTGTTACATTTACTAAATCATCTGTTTTAGTTAAATTGCTAGAATCAAAACCTTGATTTTGATTTCAATCTTCTGCTTTTAGTGATAGTAAATCACTGTTTAAATCTTGATCAAACTTAATTTCTTCAGTTTTTATTTCATCATCATTTTCACTAAATTTTAATAACTCATCTAAATTAATTTCATTAGTTGAGAAAATGTCATCGTCTTTTTCGTTTTCTAATTCTGAAGATAATTTAACTTCTTCAAGTTCATTAGTTGTAATTTCAGTGAAAAAGTCTTCAAAATTAAATGGCTCATCACTAACATAATCTTCATCTTCAGATTCAGATTCAACATATTCTTTATTATCTACAAAAAGATTTTTATTTAATTCATCATTTGAAGATAAAATCTTTTCTAATTCTTCAGCAGTTATTAGATCTTTATCATTAATTGAATCTATTTCTGAACTTAAATCAAAATTATCTTCATTACTTAAATTACTTAAATCTGAAAAAATTTGTTCATATTCGTTTTCATTTATTAAAGCATCCAAATCAACACTTTCAGTATTTGTGTCTTCTTCAAAAATACTTTCTACTGAATCCAGTTTATTTGTATTATCTAAATCAGTGCTAATGCTTTCAAATTCTGTAATAGCTTCATTGTCTGTAAAATTTGTTTCTTTTTTGTTGTTATCAGACATTTCCAAATCCCCTTCTGTTTTGTCTTCACAAACACACTCAAAATGGTGTGTGTTTTCTTCTTTATTTTCTTCTTCTACTGAATTTAATATATCATTGTAATCAAAATCCTCTGAAAAATCTCATGAACATCCTTCACAATCTTGACAATCTTGTTCACTGCAACAAGAATTAACATCAGGTTCTGATTCAAAATTAAAAGTTTCATCAAAGGTATTTAAATCAGGTTCATCAGTAACTTTAAATTCAAAAGTGTCATTAATTATTTCATTATCTTTGTTAGGGTTTGGTTCAAAAAGAAAATTTTCATCATTTTTTGTTTCTTTTTCTTCATCAAAAAAATTGAAAAAATCTAAATTATTTGTGTTTTGATAACTTTTTGAATCTTTTTTAAAAATCTCATCAAGTTCTTCAGGAGAAATTCCTTTTGGTTTCAATTCAGTTTCTAATTCATCTGATACAAATTCTACTTTACCAAATCCTGATTCATCTGATTCTGTTACTTTAAATTCTTTTACTTCAATGCTTGTAAGTGTTTCATTATCTAAAATATTATCATCTTCTTCTTTGCTATCTGCTTTTGAACAAAAACATTCATCACTACAACAAGACCCATCAGGTAAACACCCAGTATTTTCTGTATCTTCAAAAGAACCATTTAAATTTTCTTTTAAATCTGGTTCTTTAGGTGAAATTTCAAAAGGGTTTTTCTCAGTTGAAAAAATGTGATTTTCATCATAATAAAAATAAGTACCTGCAATGTAACACAACAAGGGAGTATCAAAAATATTAGAGATTGCTTCAGAGAAAGATAAATAGTCAAATTTTTCTCCAAAAGTAATAAAAACGCACTTGTCATCTAAAAAGTCATAATCTTCTAAGCTAGATTCATCAAAAACACCAAAACTCTCAATTAAGTCTTTTTCCAAATATTCATTTAAAAGAGTATTTATTATTAATTGTAGAGTTTCAGTGTTTTTTACTTTAATTCATAATTTTTTAGTTACATTCATAAAATTTCCCCATAATCAAAGTTAAGGTTTATAAACAATTTGTCTAATTTTAAATAAAAGACACTATATATAAAATTAAAACATAAAAAACAATAATAAAAAAGGGATAATTAAACCTTTTGTTGTGTACAAATAAAAAAATATATGGATAAAATAAATCAGTTAATAGAAATTTTGATAATATAATTATTTATATGTGAAATTAAATATTTAGTTTTCAATTATAAATATTAGACATTACTAAATTATAATAATACATGTAAAGATAAACAGGATTTAAACAAATATGAAAAAAATTTATATAAGTTGTTATGAAAACAATGATTACAAATATAAAGATATTTTAATCAAAAGCAATGAGATAAGAGGTAATAAACTTTTTACTCTAGTTGAGTCAGATCCTGATTTAATTGAAAAGAATTTCTTGAGTAAAAAAGAAAACATAGTTCCATTTATCAAAAAAAATATTTTAAAAACAACTGATGTTGTTATGTTTTTGATTAGTGATGAAACAAAAAAAAGAAGAGTGGTAGACTGAGAAGCAAGAGCTGCTATGACTAAATATGGTATTTTTGAAAAATGTGGAATTGTTATTGTCTATTTACCAGAAATAACAGAAAAATACGGAACCAAAATACCAAGATCTGTTTTACCAAACATTCTTAGAGAAAATGTTGAAAGTCCAGATGTATTTTTGGTTGAAACAACATGAGACAAAATCAAAAGAGATATCAATATTTTAGATAAACTTTTAAATACAGCTTATGCATATAGCAAGATGTCAAAGTATCAATTAGATTCTCCTTTAGAAATTGAGAATATGAAAAATTATCCAATTAATTAATTCAATTAAAAAAGAAGTACAGTTATAAATAAAATTTATCTATAAGTACTTCTTTTTTTCACAAATAAAACAATGATTTATCTTCTTATTTCAGCACCTGCATTTTCAAAATCTTTTATCATTGCTTCAAAAATTTCATTAATCTCAGAATTTTCTATCTTTGTAAGCGCTTTCTCATTGATATCAAAAGCAAAAGTATAAGAAATATTTTCGTCTTTCATAAAAACTGATTCCACATTATAAGAATTTATTTTTTTTAAGACATTTAAATAATGTTTAAAAATTGAATCATATTTTTTATAACTATCTTCTTTACTAATAATTAAGGTTAAAAATCTTGTAATGTTATGAGATTTTTTTTCTTCAGCAACAAAAACAGATTTATACATTTTCTTGTCTACTAATTCATTAATAATTATTTCAAAAAAGTAAACTGGTAGTTCTGAGCTAATTTTAAAATCATTTAAAACATCTGGGTTTATTTGTCCTGCAAAACCTACACTTTTTTTGTTAATAAAAATTTCAAATCCATTGTTGATTAAAACAAAAGAAACATCAGGATTAATGTTTTTTATTAAATCAAAATTGTAATCTACTCCATATAAATTTAATAGATCAGTTAGAATTGATTTCAACAACAAAAAGTCTACTTTTATTTTTGAATTATTAATTTTGTTATTGAATAAATCTGCAGAAAGTGTCAAACATAAATGTTGGTTTCAACTGTTATCATAACTTAATCCCTGAATTTCAAAAATATTAATCATTGAATTTTTTCTTGCATAATTGTTTGAAATTATTTCCAAATGTTGCTGAATTAAATTATTTCTAAAAAATTCTCTTTCTTTGGAAATAGGATTAATTATCTTAATTGGGTTTTTTACTTTAAATAAATTAAATTTTTTATTGTTATCTGATGATGTTAAATTAAATGATTTAACTAAACTAAATCCTTTATTAATAAAATACTTTTGTAAAAAAACTCTATTTTCTTCAAAATAATCAAAATTAAAATCAATAATTGAATCTAATATTGGAGAACCAGGTAGTTTGTTTACATCAATTTTTTTTGCTAATTCTTCAACAATGTCATAAATTGTTTCTAAATCTTCTCTATAAACTGGAACAGTTATTTTGCTGCCATCAATTTTGAAACCCATTAATTTTAAAGTTTTTGTAATTTCACCTTTTGGAAAACTAGCACCTAAAAGTTCCATAATTATTTTTTCATCATAATCAATTGAAATTTGTTTTGGTTTTAAACCCACTAAGTTAATACCATCAATTTCAAACTTATTTTCAATTAATAAACTAATTAAAAAATCTGTTGATTTATAAGTAATTCACAAAGGAATTTTTTTTGAACTTAAAACCGAAGCATCAGTTTTGATATTAAATTTATCAGCTGTTTTTCTAACTAGTAAATTATCAAAATTAGCAACTTCAAAAACAACATTTTTTGTATTACTACTAATCGAATATTTTTCTATTCCTATAATTCCAGCTAAAGAAGTTACTTCATTTTTTGACATCACACAAACTGTTTCATTTTTTTCTAATGTGTATTCTTTTTTGTTTAGTGGAATAACTTTTGTTTTTTCTTTGTTTAAAAATACACTTAATTCATTATTTAATGTATCTTTATCATAACCATGACTTGGTGAACTTGTAATAATAGTATTTAAGTTGGTTAAATCCACTATATTATTGATTGGAGTAATTCCTGAGTTTAATAATCAACTTTTTACTTTTCAACTTGATGGTTTAATAACAACATTTTTAACACTAATTGCACTAAAAAATGAACATACATTTTTATCAATTGTGATTTTAAAATTATTTTTTTTAACTTTATCTAAATTTTTTAAAGAATAATCTAATTTAACATTTGGAAAATAAACAGATATTAAATCATAAGCAATAGCCAAAACACCATTTAAGTCATTCCTGTTTGATGGAACTGAAAGATCAAAAATTTCATCATCCATTCCAACATATTTTAAAGGATTTTCATCATCAATTTTAGCACTGTTATCTAACTCAATTATATTATCAATTTCTTCTGTTCCACAATATTCAATTCTTGATGTTAATTCACTATAAGCACAAATCATTCCATTAGATTTAACACCTAATAATTCTTTTGCTTCAATTATTCTTCCATCAAGCATTTTAGTACCAACTTGTGCAACAATAACTTTTAACTTTGGTTTAACATTTTTTGCACCACAAATAATTGTGTGTAATTTATTTTTAAAAAAAACTTCACAAATATTTAATTTATTAGAATTTGGATGTTTTTTAACTTCTTTAATTTCACCAACAATTAAATTTTTTGTTTCTTCAAATTTAAAAATTGATTCAACTTCTATTCCAATTGAATTTAACATTTCTTCTAATTTTTCATTGTTAATATTTTTGAAAATTGGGAACAAAGAATTTAACAAGTTTTTTGATAAAAGCATACTATCTATC
>CAMWHH010000050.1 GCA_947174035.1 uncultured Mycoplasma sp.
GTTTACACAAGTTTTTGAATTTTTTTCAATATTTTTTTATTTATTTTATTTTTTATTTTTCCTATTACTGGAAGTTTAAAATCTGTTACCTTTTTCTCTGAAGAATCTTTATGAATTTTTGTTAGATGTGTTTCATACATTTTGTTTAATGTATTTTACATTCACTTTGTAGGACTAATATTTAGTTTGTGTGCAAAAAAATCAATTCCAATTCACTAGCAAACTATAAAATATAAAACTTTATATCCCTATTAAATTTTAATAATCTTAAAAAATTTTATTTATATAAATTATAATATTAAGGTTTAGGGGTATAGTTCAATGGTAGAACGGCGGACTTCAAATCCGCGTGTTGTGGGTTCGAGTCCTGCTACCCCTGCCATTTAAAATTAAAAAGCACTAAGTTAATCTTGGTGCTTTTTATTTTTTATTTTTGTATATAATTAACTATTGTTTTAGTTATGGGAAATAGAATTAATAATTTTAAAAGAAAAATTAAAACTAAAATAAAAAGAACTTCTTTATCTATAAAAAGTTTTAATTTATCTACATCAAAGAAATTAAAGTATTTATTATTAATGCATTGAACTTTTCCAAAAAAAATATTTTTAGGTATATTAATAATTTTTATTTTTGGTGCTATTCTTTTATACACTCCATGAGCTATTAATTATGAATCTTACACTTATGTAAATAATGAATATGTTTTTAAATTAAGTCAGGTTCAAGATATTAATGGTTTTGTTAATCAACCATTAAGTGAACCAAGAGAATTTCATTATAATTTTTTACAAGCTATTTTTACCTCTGCTTCTGCATTTACAAACACAGGTTTAACAATTGTTTCTTCAATTGGTTCAGATTTTTCAATTTTTGGACAATTTGTTGTTTTTGTTTTAATTGAAGTTGGGGGTTTTGGTTATGCTTCCTTGTTTTACTTATTAGGAAAAATGATACGAAAAATAAGTAAAAAGGATTTGTTTAGTACTTCTCTTTTAAATATAGAAAGAGGAGGAACAAAAGTATCTGATTCTTCTAAAATGATTGTAAAAATATTTTTTATAATGATTATTTTTCAATTAATCTTTACTTTTGTTTTGAGTGGTTTTTTTTATTTAACACCTTTATATGAACAACAAAGTTGGGAAAACTTAATAAGTAGATTATCACCTAATGCAACTTTTGATATTGGAAGTTTTAAAGGTATTACTTTACAACAAATAAAAGATGTTGGTAATGATAATTTATTTAGTTTAACTTTTGATAATACTGAAAATATACTAATTCCAACCCATAATGATTATGGAAAGTCTTTTTGGTATGCAATGTTTATATCTTGTTCATCTATTAATAATGCAGGTTTTGATTTATTTGGATCAACATCTTTACAATTATTAAGAAATGATTATGGTATACCAATTCAATTTATTGTGTTAATTTTAGTTTTTCTTGGTGGTATAGGTTTTCCAGTTTTGTATGATATTTCAATTCAATTAGAATGATTTTGAAAATATAAAATAATGTTTAAAGTCTTTAAAAAGAAAGAATATTCTAGAATTATTAAACCTAAGTTAAGTAACTTTGCAAAACTTTGTTTATTATCTGCTCTTATTGTTAGTGTGATATCAATTTTAATCTTATTTTTAACTGAATATGTTGGTTCTAATAATCATTTAGAAATTGAACTATCTCAAGGAAATGGAAAAATAATAAAAAGCAATGTATCTTTAATGAATTATCCAGATTTTGTGGTTGTTAGAGATAATGATTGACAAAGAACTATAAAATTTTGAGGAAATAATTCTTCTTTTAACAAAAACTTTTCTGTTATATTTAATGCTTTATGTTGTAGATCTGCTGGGTTTTCAACTGTTAATTTTCAAAGTTTATCAGAAGCGTCAATTGTTATTTTTTCAATTTTAATGTTTATTGGTACTTCCCCTTCATCAACAGGTGGAGGAATTAGAACTACAACTTTATTCATTATTTTTAAATCATTATTTAGTTGATTTAGAGGTGTTGAAAGAACAAGTGTTTTTAAAAGAAAAGTACCTGTAAAAACAATCAATAATTCTTATCTTGTTTTTTTAAGTGGATTAGTTTTAGTATCTTTTTTCACAATAATAATGTATGTTACAAGCAACCATACTATTTTGAACAATAATCTTGTTAAAGAATTTTATACTAACAAAGGAAAAGTTTTAGATTTTTCATCATTCTTTTTTGAAGCATGTTCAGCTTTTGGTACTTCAGGTAATTCATTTGGAATTACTGGTTCATCACAAATTCAAGCGTGAAATTTAATTATTTTAATGGTTTTAATGTTTATTGGACAAATGGGAGTTTCATCATCTTTATTACTGTTTGCAAGAAAAGTTCCAAAAAAACGTGAGACATTTTATCTTGAAGAAGACATTAGAATTGGATAATAAAAAAATTTGAATAAAATATTTCAATACATTGATTTGATTTTCTTTATCTATGTGTATATAGTTTATAGTTACCTAAATATATTAAATAGAGAAAATTAGGTTGAAAATTACTTACTATTTAAATTCTCTATTTATTTAAGATAGGAGAGAATTATAAGTGCAAAAAAGAAAATTTTAATGAGTCCAGTTACAACTCAGTTGTTTCAGGTGTTACTCCAGCAGTAGCATCTATTCCCGTAAAACCAACTTATGCAACTACTTCAAGTGAGGATAATTTAAGCTTCAATTTGTGCTATACACAATGAATGATAAAGGTTTAAATGACTATTTTAAAAATAGAATTTCAAGTTCTTGATATAAAGGATTTGTAAAAAAATTTTGCAAATTCTAATCAATATAGTAATGTAAATGTTTGAACTTATAAAATTAAATTCACATCTAAAGCTGATCTTTATTATACAAAAACAATGGATGGTTATATATTTACAATTAACTAATATTTATTTGTAAATAGTAATAAAAAATACTGTATAAAAATTTACATAGTATTTTTTATTATTGGTTTATTAATTAGATAAATATATAAATTACATTAATTGTCTAATATATTAATTATTAATATAAGTATTAGTTTTAAATATTTTTGAAAAACTATAATATTTAATAAATAAAAGATATTTTAAACCATTTGAATTTGACTTTTTGATTAATATTGTTTATATTTATAGTTACCTAGATAATAAGTAGAGAAAGTAAAGTAAAAATTTAATTACATATTTTAATCTCTCTACAAAGATAGGAGAAAATTATGAGTACAAAAAAGAAAATTTTAATGAGTGCAGGTATTGGTACAGCTGCAGTTGTTGCAGGTGTTGCTCCAGCAGTAGCATCTGTTACTAACACTCAATCATCTAATATTGATGTTTCAGTTGATCCAACAAATCCTGTAGACCCAGTTGATCCATTAGTTCCAACAGATCCTGAAAATCCAGCTGACCCAGTTGAACCAGTTGAACCTGTAGACCCAGTTGATCCAGTTACTCCAGTAACTCCAACTTATGCAACTGCTCCAGATGAAGATTTTTTTACACTTGAACTGGCAATGTCATCAACTAATAATTCAGAATTAAATAAATATTTTAGTAACTTATCTCAAACTGAAACTTTGGGTAGTGCTTATTATTTCAACAAAAATTTCCAAAATTATGAACAATATAGTAATGTAAAAGTTTCTTATGTTGAAAATTCTATCTCTAACAATAGTTTTGAAATTAAAGTTGTTCCAGTAGGTAATGCAGTTTGACAAGATACTAATAATAAAGAACAAAAAACAATAAAAGTAGTAATGAATAATGGTGTAAGATTACAAGACGCTACAGTTCCAATTAAACCAGTAAATAAAACTGTTTTTACTGCTTCAATTACTGGTTCAAATATTAGTTCAAAAAGTACAGATGCTGATTTAAACAAATGATTGTCTAATTATTTTAAATCTTATAAAATGTCTGATTTTTCATTAAAAATTTTAGACAGTTCAGATTATAAATATGCAAATGTTAATCTATCATATGTTGAAAACTCAGCAAATATAACAAATAAAACATTCAAAATAAAGGTCACTCCAAAAGCAGGTCATGCTTGATCTAGTAATGTTTTCTATAATGATACTGTTGTTGATGCACGTACAATTGAAGTTTCTATTGAAAACTTAGGTTATGCAGATAAGATAGTTACTCTTCCAAACAGATGAGGAATTAATCTAATTATGGGTTCTGTTTTCCCATTTAAAACTAATGGTACACATCTTTTAACATGAGAAAACATCAGTTGATTTTTAGATCCACAATGAGATTGATACTGATATGGTAACAACCCAAAATATTATGATAATAAGAGTGTAGAATATCAACACTTATTATATGAAGAAGCTTGAAAAGATCTTGCTAGATATTATCCAGTAGAATTAAGTGGTACATTTGAAGAATGTGAATGAGGATATATCCAACGTCTTAATGAATCAGTTACTTTTAACTTTAAAGTGCCAATGAAACCACAAGCAGGTTACACTTGATCAGATGGTACAACAGGTACTAGATTAGTTCACTTGAACTTATTCCTTTCAAATGAATGTGATGTTGGTCCATTTATATTAAGTAATGTTTCAAACTTAGAATATCTTAAAACATTTAATAAAAATCAAAGTGCAGTTTCTGATGGATTACCTATTAATAATTGAGTTACTAATGATTTAATAATTATTGGTGAAAAATTAACTAAGGGAACTTGAAGTGAAAATTCTCAAATCATGATAGATATAGCTAAATCAGATTTAGAAAAATCTTTCCCAAATTATAATATTGAAGTTACTGACATGCATTCTGCAAGTCCAGGTTACCCATACAATTATTATGGTGTTTGAACTTATAAAATTAAGTTCACTTCTAAAACTGATTCTTCTTATACAAAAACAATGGATGGTTATATATTTACAATTAACTAATATTTGTTTGTAAATAGTAATAAAAAATACTGTGTAAAAATTTACATAGTATTTTTTTATTTTTTGAAAAAATAAAAAAAATCATATATAATTAATTTTGATATATGATAAAAATTAATTTAATTTAAATGTTAAATCATTCCAGTGGTTAGTATTTGATATATGAGATAGTACTTAATCATATAAAAAGTTAAATTATAATTATTAGGTGTTCTGGCAAATAATATCTAGATTTGTTGGAATGTTATAATTGGAATATTGAATTCTAGATAGCAATGTTACTAATTAGTAACCTTATGTTGTGTATCAGACTGGAAACTAAATTAAGACCCGCGGGTCTTTTTTTTTTTTTTTTTAACCCAATAAATTTTTAAAAAAGTAAGTGAAAAGAATTTTACATATGAATTATGAAAAAAAAGCCAAAATTTTGTTTATTGAAAAAATGAATAAATACAAATTAGAAGACATTAAAGAGTTTAAAAAATTAAGTGGCGGTTTTACAAATTTTTGCTACTACATAAAAACATTTAATAATTGCGAGTTTTTTGTTAGATTAGGTAGTCATAAAATTGATAGAACTAATGAATATAGTTTTCTTTGTGCATCAAAAAAAATTAAAAAATATTTTTATTATGATTTTGCTACTGGTAATGCAATAAAAAAATGAGATAAAGGTCGTGATCTTACTTTTAATGAATGCTTGATAAAAAAGAATTTTATTGGAATTGTTAAAGAAATTAAAAAGATTCAAAAAATAAAATTAACTAAGGTTTCAGAAATTAAAATTAGAAATTTTTATCAATTTATTGAAATAACAAAAATTGATAAAAAATTTTTAGATAAATGTAGAAGCAGTATAATTAAAAAAAAAGTAAGG
>CAMWHH010000051.1 GCA_947174035.1 uncultured Mycoplasma sp.
AAGTTTTATTATTAAATCCTTAAATAAGTAAAAAAAGGAAAAAGTCTATGTTAACTCAAATTAAAAATTATTTTGAATTTGATAAGCGTGGTGCTTTATGAAAAAAAGAAATAATTGGAGGAATTTCCACATTTTTTGCAATGTGTTATATTCTTTTTGTTAATCCTTCTTTTATGTCTTTAGCACCACTTTCAGAAGGGTCTTTAATTAATAATTGAGGCAGTGACTATATTGGTGGTCTTTTTTTAGGAACTGCTATTGCTTCTTTTATGGCGACTTTTATAATGGGTGCAATTTCTAAAGTTCCTTTGTGTCAAGCACCAGGAATGGGTTTGAATACATTTTTAGCTTTTAATGTAGCTGGTCAGTTTGGATTAGGATATGAAAGAGCTTTAGTTATTGTAATGGTATCTGGAATTTTATACTTTGTTGTTGGAGTTAGTCCATTGAGACAAAAAATGATGAAAGCTTTTTCAGGTAATTTAAAAATAGCAATAGGTACAATGACAGGTTTGTTTATTGCATATATTGGTTTTTCTAATTTAGGAATAATTCAACAAGGAGCGTGAGGTGCACCATCTTCAGTGGGGTCATATTTTAACAATCCTGTTGTTATTATTGGTCTTGTAGGAGTATTTTTATTAATTGCTTTGCATTTTTTAAAAGTTCCTTCACCTATTGTGATTTTTGCAATAATTTCACTAATAATGCTTGGAATATTATATGGTGCTAATGTTTCTTATGATATAGCTATAACAAATTCAGAAACAAATGAGAAAATTGTAACTTCTCATCGAATGTTAGAAGATGTGTTTGCTTTACAAAATTATAGTGATTTTGATAAATTTAGTACTATTTCTACTTCACTTTATCAGGGCGATATTTGAGCTAGTACTTTTAGTCAACCTCTTTCTTATGTTGCGATTTTAACTTTCTTTTTTATTTCTTTTATGGATGCTTCTGGAACAATGTATTCAGTAGCAGCTGGAATGGGATTAGGATTAGAAAATGCTGATAAAGAAAAAAATAGTTGAAACAACTGATTTACTAGAGCAAATGCTGTAGAAGGATTTACAACAGCAGTTTCGCCTTTCTTTTTACAATCTCCTGTTGTTTCATTTATTGAATCTAAAACTGGTGTTGCTTCTGGTGCAAAAACAGGAATAAGTGCAATTGTTACATCTGTTTTATTTCTAGCTTCTATTGCATTATGACCAATCTTAAAACCTTTATTACCAATTAATATCTATGATGTTGAAGGAAATTATATTGGAGGGGTTCAACCAATTTCTGGACCTATTCTAGTATTTATTGGAGTTTTATCAATATCTCACTTAAAGGATTTCAAATGAAAAGGAAATCCTGCTGACATTCCAATGTTATTATTCACAATTGTTATGGGAGTAATTGGATATTCAATTTCTAATGGAATTTCTTGAGGAATTATTGCATATAGTTTTGTAAGTATGATTTACAGTTCATCTAGATTTGTTTCTGAAGATATCATTAAAAAGAAAAATTATAAAGATTTTATTGAAAAAGAAAATCAATCACAAAAAGAGATTGAACACTTAAAAAATTCAAACAAAAATTCTATTACTCAATATTGGCAACTCTTTAAAGGGAAAACAAATGGTGAATTTAATGGGGTTATTTTAATAACAAGTTGTTTTGCATTAATTTATGTGGTGCTGAATTCATTAATTTTAGCGGGTGTACTTTCTGCTTAAACAATATATAGAGCTGACTTCAGCTCTTTTTATTTTATTTGTAAGTAACAAAAATTTAGTTATTCTCTATTAAATTACATAAAAAAAGTGAAAAATATTGATTATTATTATATTCATAAACTAAATTTGAAAATGACAGAAATAATTATTAATTCAGTAATATTTTTTATTGTTTTTTTAAGTTCAATATTTTTTGTTTTTCGATTAAAAAATGTTGGCAAAGGATACAAAATATTTTTTGTTAGTTATATTTTGTTTTGAATTCCTTTGAAAATGCTTAGAGAATATACTTCTGTTATTCAAAATCAAATTGATCCAAGTATTGTTTGATTACCTTTAATGTCATATGGACTGATTGGAATTTTTATAAGACCATTTGTTGATTATTTATCTTTGTATTTAAGAAATAGAAAAATCATTTTATATGCAGCAGTTTTGATTGGAATAGTTTCATTTATTCCAATTTCTGTAGTTCAAACTACAGCAACCAATACAATTCAATCGATTGGTGTTGGTGTAGGTGCATCAATGATTGGTACATATGAGTTGATGTTTAAAGAACAATATACTAAAAATCGGAGTTTTTTAACAGTATCAATAATGGCCTTTCCACCGCTTTTAGCAGATTTTATTGGTGCCCCAATACAATCAATCATTAAAGTTTCTGCAATTTCTCAAAACACTCCACAAATGTATAATTTCATGCTTTCAATTATGTGAATGATTGGAATAGTTATATTTTTAATAGTTTTTATAGTGCTTTGGTGTGTAAAAGAAAATAGAATGTTGGTTGGTATTATTAGAACCAACAATAAAATAAAAAATAGTTCTACTCAATTAAGTTTTTTTGTGCTTTTGTGTATTGTTGGGTTTTTAATAGCTTTTATTAAATTTTCAAATAGTGGATCAATAGCAACTTTAACAATAGAAAATTTAGCAGAGAATCAGGGAATTAAAAATCAAGTTTCAAGTATACAAGGATATATTGCAAGTTTATTTAGCTTTTTTCAATTACTAGGGACACTTTTTGTATCAATGTTTTTGATTAAAAAAACAAGTAAAATTATTTCATTTACAGTTGGAATTGTTTGTTGAATTATTTTTGAATTAGTTGTTTCTTTTAACCAAAATCCTTATGTTTATTTTGGGATATCATCACTAAATGGATTTGCTTATGGAATTTTATACAATTTGGTTTTAGCTTTTATTTTAACTTTATCTTTTGAAAATAAAAAACTAAAAAATGGAAGATATGAAATTAGAAAAATTTCTCCAATGGGGATTTATCAAGCAATTTTAGCAGTTGGAATTGCAAGTTCATCTTTTTTCACAACTTATTTAAAAACTGTATTAGTTTCTACAAATAGTTACATGACTGTTAATTTATCGATTTTAGCATTCATTATAGGATTAGAAATTATGTATTATATAGTTTATTTAATTGATAAAAAATCATTTTTTAATCAACAAATTAATTTAAAGCAAATCAAATAATAAAAGCATATTTATTTTTACTAAAATAAATAGTAGTTTAAAATATCTAATGCAAAAGGAGTTTTATGGATAAGGTATTAATTTTAGATTTTGGTGGACAGTACACACAATTAATTGCAAGAAGAATTCGAGAATTAAATGTTTTTAGTGAAATAGTTGATTATGACATAGATATTTCTGAAATCCTTAAAAAAGGTCCTAAAGCAATTATTTTATCTGGTGGTTATGATAGTGTTTATGGGGACAGAAGCATTAAGCCAAATAAGGAAATATGAAATTTAAACATTCCTATTTTAGGGATTTGTTATGGTTTTCAAGTGATGATTCAAGAAAATGGGGGTATGGTTGAAAATCATAAGGATTCTGAAGAATATGGATCTACTGATATTTTCTTTAGAGACAATATTTTATTTTCTGAAATTCCTTTATCTAATAATTGTTGAATGAGTCATTCAGATAGTGTTGTTCAATTGCCAAAAGATTTTGCTGCGATAGCTTCTACTAACAAATGTAAGGTTGCAGCAGCTTGTAATTTAAACAAAAATTTTTTTGGTGTGCAATTTCATCCTGAAGTTACTCAAACCCTTTTTGGAAATCAATTATTAAAAAACTTTTTAGTTAAAATAGCTAATATTAATTGCAATTGAAAACCTTCAAATTTTCAAGAAGATGCGATAAATGAAATAAAAAAAACAGTTGGGAATGATAATGTATTGTGTGCAATTAGTGGGGGAGTTGACTCATTAGTTTCAGCAGTATTAACTTCTAAAGCAATTGGTGATAAATTGTATTGTGTTTTTGTTGATCATGGATTACTGAGAAAAGATGAAGCAAATGAAGTTGCTTATACTTTAAAAAAATTAATTGGCAAAAATATTTTTTTATTAGATCAAAGACAAACTTTTTTGTCTAGGTTAAAAGGTGTAACAGATCCTGAAGAAAAAAGAAAAATAATTGGTAATACTTTTATTGATGTATTTGAAAAAGTTTCTAAACAATTAAATGTTCCATTTAAATTTTTATTACAAGGTACAATTTATCCAGACATTATTGAAAGTGGTACAAAGTTTTCAAAAACAATTAAATCCCATCATAATGTAGGCGGTTTGCCAGAAAAATTAAATTTTAAACTATTAGAACCTTTGAAGTATTTATTTAAAGATGAAGTTAGACAACTAGGGTTAAGTTTAAATATTCCATACAACAATGTTTATCGTCAACCATTCCCTGGACCTGGTTTAGCTGTAAGAATTATTGGTGAAATAACTGAAGAAAAAATAAAAATTCTACAAGAAGCAGATTATTTATTCAGATCATTTATTGATAAAATTTATGAAAATAGCAAAGAAAAACCATGACAATATTTTGCTGTTTTAACAGACTCTAAGTCAGTGGGTGTTGTAGGCGACAATCGTTCATATGGTTATACACTAGCATTAAGAGCAGTAGATAGTGTAGATGCTATGAGTGCAAAATGGTCAAAAATTCCTTTAGATAAATTAGAAAAAATAAGCTCAATTATTTGTAACAAAGTTTCACAAATTTGTCGAGTTGTTTATGATATTACAAACAAACCTCCTGGAACAATTGAGTGAGAATAAAAAATATTCTAATTTCTTTTAATTAGAATATTTTTTTTATTTTTATAAAGTTGAAAATGTAAAAGTCAAAATATCAAAGTTAGAATCTCATTTTCAATTATAATTTGAATCTTCATTAAGCATAAATGTAAGTTTGATTATAAAATAATTATTTTCTATAGTTGTTATTTTGCTAATAGATAGTCTTCCCATTACTGGTATAAATTCTTTTTCATTTTCTGAATCTGTTGTTTGTTCATTATTTGCATCTGTTGATATTTTAATGGGATTAATACTTTCATAATTAATTTTTGTTGAATCCAAATCCTTATCTGAATTTTTCCATGATATTGAGATATTACTATCATTTTTTGCTTCAATAAATTGTTTAAACAATGAAGCATTATTAAAATAATCACTATAATATGAAAA
The DNA here is from genome assembly GCA_947174035.1 of uncultured Mycoplasma sp. Classification (GTDB taxonomy): domain Bacteria; phylum Bacillota_I; class Bacilli_A; order Mycoplasmatales; family Mycoplasmoidaceae; genus Malacoplasma. Next base: position 5,237 of record CAMWHH010000051.1, read on the forward strand.
AGATTCAAAATTATAATCTTTGTAATGGAATTCATTTCATGAAGGGTTATAAATTTCAGGAAGTAAGAAATTTTTTATTCCTTCTACATCTCAATTTGAAGCATCTATAGTTGATGATGTGCTAGCAACAAAATTTAAAGTTTTTTTGCCATCAGATTCTTGTGTAATTGTATAATCAGAATAATTTTTAATAATATTAGCAATTACATATTCTTCTTTTTCTTGTTTAGAATTTTGAGAAGAACACGAACTCAAAATTATGGGTGCTACTATTGATAAGGACATAAAAGATAGTGACAACAAAATTTTATTTTTTTTATTAATTTTAATTTCCTTTTTGCTTATAAACCAAGAAAGACAGATGATAGCTGGCTAATTTTTCTCTAATTGTGAATAGCAAGTTAAACTTTGATCTTAGCATAAAACCAATCTGTTATGGGAGATCATTTATGGAATTCACTGAGG
>CAMWHH010000052.1 GCA_947174035.1 uncultured Mycoplasma sp.
TAAGGATAATTAAAACTAGAATTACTAATTACATTAATAATCCTAGTTTTAATTGGATTTAGATTTAAAATTTCAACAGTAACTAAATTATTGTATTGATCAATACATTTAATTTTTTCGTTTAGTTTTATTCTTAAAACTTGTAGATGTTTTAAATCACTATCAGAAAATCATACTTTATTATTTTTAATTAAAACTGAAAATTGACGCATATTAATGAATGATTTTATTTTACTAAAATTTTATCCAAAATAAAATTAATAAATTTATATGATTTATCTTCACTATATCTTTTGCTAGTAACAATAGCTTGATCAATAATTATTTTTTTATCTATTGGTAAAACTTGATACTCACAAAAAGATTCCATTAAAATTGCTAAATCAACTTTATTTAATCTATCAATATCTCAATTTTCTTTTAAAAAAGGTTTAATCTTTAATTTAATAGCATTTTTATTTTTGATGAAATAAGCTATGACTTTTGCCATTTGCTTATCACCTAATCAAGCAAGTTCTTCATTGAATTTCAAAACAGAGTCTTTATTTTTTAGGTTCATAACCAATACTGAATAAATAAAACGAAAACAAGCAACTCTTTTTTTTCATTGTGCTAAAGATTGTTGATTTTCGTTTTTTTCTATTATTTTTTTATTTTCTTGACTAGTTTTCATAACTAAAAATAACTAAACTATTATTAATTCCAAAATGCATTAGCAGCATAAACATGATTTGGTTATAAAGGATTTTTTGATCTTCAATTGAAATTTCACTATTTTTATTTAAAAAAATTTCAACTTTTTTTAGACTACCTTTTTTAATGTCAAAATCAATTTTGATTAAACTTTTTTTATCAACTACATCAAAAATCAATTTTTCTATAACACTTCTTATACGTTTTTCATCAAGTGTTATGACACCATATTTATTTGTAGAAAGTCTAACCATCTATATTATTTATCCCTTCCAATATATTGTCCAGAAGAGGTATTAACTATAACCTTATCACCTGTTTTAATAAATTGAGGAACATCTAATTCTAACCCTGTTTCTAATTTAGCTTTTTTCATTGCTGCTTGAACTGTATTTCCTTGAACTGCTTCTTCTGCAAAATCAACTTTTAAAGAAACTTGATCAGGTAAAGAAACATTTAAAACTTCTTCACCAAATTTTAAAATATTAACTTCTGAACCATCAACAATAAATTTTTTTTCTCATTTTAATTTATTTGCATCTATTTCTATTTGTTCAAAAGTTTCACTATCCATAAAAACTAAATTGTTTTTATCTTCATAAGAAAAAATAGCTTTAATTTTATCTACAATTGCTCTTTCAAGTTTTTCACCAGTTAAAACTTCAGTTGTTATTGAACTAGTTCTTAAATTTTTTACTTTACATTTAACAATACCTTCTCGCATTGCTGTTTTGTTAAATGAGTTTTCAATAACTAAATATAAGTTATTTTTAAAAATAAATGTATTACCAGGACGCAAATCTTTGGCATGAATAATTTGTGACATACATTAAACCACCAAGTAATTTTGATATACATTAGATTTTATCAAAATAAAAAAAAATAACCAAGATGCATAAACTTGGTTATTTTTCAAATCAAAAATTATTTTTCTATATCAGCTCTTGTAAGTTTTGGTGTTGTGTGAACTTTAACTTCATAGAAAATTTGTTGTTTTCTTTTTCTTTTTGGAGCACCAGTTACAGTAACTAATTGATTTTCTGAAGAAGCTGGTCTTCCAAAGAAACCTTTTTTAACAGCAGGTTGAGTATTAACTTGTGGTTGAGGTTGTTCAACAGGAGTTGGTTGAGGTTGTACAGTAACAACAGGAGTAGGTGTGGGTGTTGGAACTACAATTACTTGTTGATTTTTTTGTTGTAAATCAGAAAGTTTTTTAGTACCTAAATTAATTTCAGTTAATAGTCTCAATCTTTCAAGTTCTAAAGTTTCATCAATTTTTCTTCTTTCTTCTTCAATCTTTTTTAATCCAGCAACATACTCATCATCTTTTTTGATTCTGTATTTTTGTTCAATAATTGCATCTAAATTATCATTTGTTTCATTTTTAAAAGAAGCATTTTTAACTTTTTGTTCAACTTCTTCAAGTTTTCTTGATTGTCTTTCTAAATCAGCAACTGTTTGAGCTTGTACTCTTGAAAGTTCTCTTAATTGATTTAAAGTTTGTTCTAAAGAATTCATAAATTCTTTTTGTTTGTAATTATCATCACCTTTTGATAATTTAGCAGCTTCCATACTTCTTAAACGATTGATTTCTTCTTCTTGTCTTTGAACAGTATTTTCTAAATCAATAATTTTTTGATTTTCTTTTTCTCAATTACTATTTGATTCTTTTTGAGAAACAAAATCATTAACTGGTTCACTCTTAATTATTTCTTGTGTTTCTTCATAAGAGATATTATCCATGTCATTATTGATACGGTAATTATTAATTCTTGTAATTTTTGTTCCTGGAATTGGAACATTGCCATTGTAGTAATTGTGTTTCATATCATCCTCATCTAAATAATTTACATTTTCCAAAAAATTGCTTTCATATTTTATACTACCATTATTTGAGTTATATAAAGCATTTTTAGCAATTTCATCAAATAATTCGTTTCTCAAATTTTCATTTTCTAGTTCTTGTAATCTTAATTGTTCTTGTAATGCACTAATTTTTGAATTAACATCACTAATTTCACTAGCAACCTTTAGGTTGTCTTTAGATAATTTTTTCAAACTATCTAAATTGTTTTTTAAAGAAGGTTTTTGGTGCATTTCATTTTCATCACAAATGAATTTAACATTACCAAAACCTAAATTCTCAGAATCATAAATTTTTTCTTTGACTAATTCAAAAGCTTGTTTTTGGATTAGAATATTAACATCTTTTTTATCAAGTTTTTCTAAAAATTCTTTTTCGCTTTTGAAATTTAAGTATTTTAAGAATTCTTCAGCATTAAATTTTTTATTCTTTATTAAATTTGCAATTGTATAAATTAAATCTTTTCTATCTTCAGAAAGTAATTCAATTTGTTGTGATTGTAAATCTATTAACTTCTCTAACTCTTCTAATTTGTTGCCATTTTTTATTTGAGCTTCATAAACTTTTAAAATTTCTTTTTGTGAATTTTGAGCATTGTCTAAAATTTTACCAATTTCTTGTTCACTTAAAGATTCTCCAAGTCCTAAACCTAATGCTGTCTGATTCAATAAGTACTCTTCAATTTTTTCTTCAGCAATTTCTTTTGCTTTATTTGAAATATGATTTTCTAAATCTTTAAATGATTCAAATTTAGCATCTGCAAAATCATAAGAAGAAAAATCTCTTTCTTGATATTTAATTAAATCTTCTAAATCTTTTATTTTTTCATCAATTAAATTTCTTAAAAAATCATTTTGATCTTTTTGTCTCAATAATTCTTCTTCTAAGACATAAATCTTATCTTGATTTTTTCTAATTTCTTCTCTTGCTTGAATTTGAAACATGCTAAGTGAATCAACTCTTTGTAAAGCTTCACCAAAAGATTCAGTGGCTAAATTAATTGTTTCTTGAGCTGTAAATTGAAATTTATTTTCTAAAGCTGCAACTTCTTCAAAATATCTTTTGTCAATTAAATCAATCACATCTTGTTTTGTCAAATTAACAGAATCATCTAATTGAGCTTGAACTTTGTTTAGGATTTCATTTTCTAGTTCTTGTTTAAATAATTGAGCATTAAAGTTTTCAGAATTTAAATTTTTTAAATCTAATTTTTGGAAAAAATTTTTTAGATATTCATTCATTTCTAAAATTTTTTCTCCAGCAATAAGAATTATTTTTTTATCTTCTGATAATTTTTGAAATTCTTCATTAAGCTCTAATTCTTCTAATCTTGATATATATTTTTGCTCGTTCATTATCTAAACCTCTTCTAGCAAATTGCTAATTATCCTTTCTTTTAGCTGAAACAAATTCATTATATTCTTTTTCATAAAATCAATTTAAATCATCATCTTTAACATTTGGGTTTTCTTTTTTTAAGTCATTAATTTTAAAATCTAAATTTGCAACTTTATTTTCAAAAGTTTTTTTAAGATTTTCATTATCTAAACGACTCAAAATATCTTTTACACGATTGATAAAAAAGTCATTACCTTTTAATTTATTTTCAATAGATGAACTTGGTGTACTAACATAAGAAAGTGTAGCTTTTTTTCTTATCTCATCTTCAACTAAATTTTTAACTAATTCAATCACACTTGATGTTAAATCGTTTTTTCAAACATCCAATAACTTTTTAACAGTTGAATTGTTGTTATAAAAATCATAACTTTCAATTTGGGTAGATAATACTTTTTGTAATTTTTCCAAAGCTTCTTTTTGTGAAATAATTTTTTCTAAAAGAAGTTGAAATGAATTTTCTTTATCAAATCTTAATCCATCAATTTCTTCAGTTTGTTTATTTACTAAAAATTCTAATTCATCTAACAATGTGTTGCATTTCATTAAAGTTTCATAGTTTCTCACAATTTCTTGACTATGCAAATCAATTGTTTTATCTCTTTTAGTTAGTTCAGCATAAACACCACTTAAAGCTTCATTTTTGATTTTTAAAAAATTGTCAGAAACTTCTTTTCTGATTGCATCTGGAATAATTTTTGAAGCCTCTTGTTTCAAGTTATTTTCAATTGTAATCCTAATGCTATCTGCATCTCTTTGAATTTGATTAATTTTTTCGTCTACAACTAAATAAATCTTATCTTTAATAATACTTGAAAGTTCTTTAGAATCTCTTAACAAAGTTGCTACTTGATAATCATCAAATTTAAAATTATCAATATGTCTTTCTAAATCAATAATACTTGTTTTGATTTTTTCCATTTCAGCTGAATATAAAGATCCAAAACGATTTTCAATAATTTCTAATTGTTCTTTTGTATCATTTTTTCTATTTATTAATGAAATGTCACTATTCATTTCATAAACTCTATTTTCTAAACTTTTTAAACTATTGTTTAGGTTAGTGCTTTGTTGTTTGAAATCACCTAGTTCTAAATCTAATCTATTAGCAAGATGGTCAATTCTTAACTTAAATTCATCACCTAAATAATTATTGTTGTCTGAAATCATATTAGAAATTTTTGATTCCAATGATTTTTGGAAAAGTTTAGATGAAAGAATAGAATCTAAGAAATTTTCAATATCCATAAGATCTTTAAGTTTGATATCTAAAGTTTCTAAATGTTTTTTTGTTTCTTCAGCATTTTGTTCTAATAATGAGAATTTTTCTAAATTTCTAGCATCTAATAAATCAACATTTTTTCTTAAACTATCAAAAGCATCTTTATTTTCATTGTTTTTAATGAATAAATCATCTTGTTTATTACCAAGTACTTCAAGTTTTTCCTTAACACTTTCAATTTCTTGATTAAGTTTTAAAAGTGAACTTCTATTCTCAACTGTTTGATCTTTAATTTCAAAAATTAATGCATTTAAATCTTCATCATATCCTATTTTTGCATTACTAATTTCAAAAATTAAATTTTCTAATTTGTTTAACAATTTATTACTTTGTACTCAAGCAGAAGAAATTTTTTCAATTTCTTTTTCAATCTTAATAAAATTTTCTTTACTAGCTTTAATTTCATCTAAGTAGATATTATTATTT